>NZ_JBIBVY010000001.1:0-105281 GCF_043080665.1 Streptomyces sp. NPDC014991 | reverse complement strand
CCGGACCTACTTCGGTGCGTGGGCCCCGGCCCCGCAACCAGTCCCCCCACCGCGTGCTGAGGGGTCCCCTACGCCGCGTGGCTGCCGGCGCGGGCGCGCGCCCCGACCCCGCCGCCCACCGCGTGCTGAAGGGTGCCCTCCGCCGCGTGGCTGCCGGTCGGACCCGGACCACTTCCGGGGGCGCACGCCCCGGCCCCCGCACCCGTCCCCCGGCCGGACGCGTTCAGCGCGCCCGGGTCGGGGGCGCGGGGGAGACTGCCCGCGTGAACGCCGACAGCCGACCGGCCCCGCCGTGGGCTCCGCGGAGCCTTCCGCGCCCCGCTCCGCCCGTGCCCGTGCGGCGGCGGCTCGCCGTCGCGGCGGGGTTGCTCGCCGCCGCCGCCGGGGCCCTCGCCTACGTCGGCGTCGTCGACCCGAACGAGCCCGGCCACTACCCCGCCTGCCCCCTGTACCGGTTCACCGGCCTGTACTGCCCCGGCTGCGGCGGACTGCGCGGCGTGCACGCCCTCGTCCACGGCGACCTCCTCACCGCCCTGCGCGACAACGCGCTGGGGGTGGCCGCCTGCCTGGGCCTCGCCGTGCTGTGGGCCGTCTGGGTGGTCCGCGCGGCGCGCGGCCTGCCGGTCCGGATCGACCCCGGACCGGCACGGCTGTGGGCGCTGGGCGCGTTGCTGCTGGCGTTCACCGTCGTCCGGAACCTGCCGTTCGGTGGCTGGCTACACCCTTGATCGAACAGCGAACGTCCAGGTAGTGGGACCGCCCGGAACTGGATGCGAAGCCTCGGCCCTCCTGCGGATACCATCGCAGTGACCACGGGTTTTCAGAACCTGAAGGAACCACCGTCCTGGAAGGGGGCCGCTCGCGTGAGTGTGCTCGACGAGATCATCGACGGAGTCCGTGCCGACCTCGCGGAGCGGCAGGCACGCGTCAGCCTCGATGAGCTCAAGGAGCGTGCGGCCAAGGCCCGGGCCGCGAAGGACGGGGTGGCCGCGCTCAAGGGCGACGGCGTCAAGGTGATCTGCGAGGTCAAGCGTTCCAGCCCGTCCAAGGGCGCGCTGGCCGCGATCGCCGACCCGGCCGCACTCGCGGCGGACTACGAGGCGGGCGGCGCCGCCGTGATCTCCGTGCTCACCGAACAGCGCCGCTTCGGCGGCTCCCTCGCCGACCTGGAGACCGTCCGCTCGCGCGTGGACATCCCGGTGCTGCGCAAGGACTTCATCGTCACGTCGTACCAGCTGTGGGAGGCCCGGGCGTACGGCGCCGACCTCGTGCTGCTGATCGTGGCCGCGCTGGACCAGCCGGCCCTGGAGTCGCTGATCGAGCGGGCGGTGTCCATCGGCCTGACACCCCTCGTCGAGGTGCACGACGAGGACGAGGTCGAGCGGGCGGTGGACGCGGGCGCCCGGGTCATCGGCGTCAACGCGCGCGACCTGAAGACGCTGGAGGTCGACCGCGGCACCTTCGAGCGGATCGCCCCGGAGATCCCGGACAGTGTCGTCAAGGTGGCCGAGTCCGGAGTGCGCGGACCGCACGACCTGATCGCCTACGCCAACGCCGGCGCCGA
This sequence comes from Streptomyces sp. NPDC014991, assembly GCF_043080665.1. NCBI lineage: Bacteria > Bacillati > Actinomycetota > Actinomycetes > Kitasatosporales > Streptomycetaceae > Streptomyces > Streptomyces sp. NPDC014991. The sequence continues at coordinate 103,717 of NZ_JBIBVY010000001.1, read as the reverse complement.
CGCTGTCCTGGTCGGCGAGTCCCTGGTCACCGGCCGCGACCCGAAGTCGGCGGTGGCCGACCTGGTGGCGGCGGGCGAGCACCCGGCCCTGCGGCACGGGCGCGGCTGATCCCGCTAGGCTTGGCATCGATGACTTGCACCGTGACGACCGTGGACCGGTACGCCCGCCTGGCGCGAGGCTGCCGGCCCCGGGGCTGCCGCGCGCCCGCGAGGCGGGTGCACGGCCGACGGGTCCGGTACGTCATCGGTGACGAACCCGGGCAGGTCAACGGCATGCGATGGCAGCAGCCGACCCTGAGGGGCGCGGGGAACTGCGCGACCGGCCACCACGGGCCCGCAGGCGACTGACCACCCCGATGCCCCACGGCGAACAGTGTCTTTTCCACGCACTCACCGTGAGGTTCTGGCATGCCCAGTGATTTCTTCTTCCCTGACCACACCGGTCAGGTGCCCAGCGCGGAAGGCTACTTCGGCGCGTTCGGCGGCACGTTCATCCCGGAGGCCCTCGTCGCCGCCGTGGACGAGGTCGCCGTCGAGTACGACAAGGCGAAGGCGGACCCCGAGTTCGCCCGCGAACTCGACGACCTGCTCGCCCACTACACCGGCCGTCCCAGCGCCCTCACCGAGGTGCCCCGTTTCGCCGAGCACGCCGGCGGCGCCCGGGTGTTCCTCAAGCGCGAGGACCTCAACCACACCGGCTCCCACAAGATCAACAACGTGCTCGGCCAGGCCCTGCTGACCAGGCGCATGGGCAAGACCCGGGTCATCGCCGAGACCGGCGCAGGCCAGCACGGCGTCGCGACCGCCACCGCCTGCGCGCTGTTCGGCCTCGACTGCACGATCTACATGGGCGAGATCGACACCGAACGCCAGGCCCTCAACGTGGCCCGCATGCGCATGCTCGGCGCCGAGGTCGTCGCCGTGAAGTCCGGCAGCCGCACCCTCAAGGACGCCATCAACGAGGCGTTCCGGGACTGGGTCGCCAACGTCGACCACACCCACTACCTGTTCGGCACCGTCGCCGGCCCCCACCCCTTCCCGGCCATGGTGCGCGACTTCCACCGGGTGATCGGTGTGGAGGCCCGCCGCCAGCTGCTGGAGCGTGCCGGGCGCCTCCCGGACGCCGCCGTCGCCTGCGTCGGCGGCGGCTCCAACGCCATCGGCCTCTTCCACGCCTTCATCCCCGACGAGGGCGTCCGCCTGATCGGCTGCGAGCCCGCGGGCCACGGCATCGAGAGCGGCGAGCACGCGGCCACCCTCACCGCCGGCGAGCCCGGCATCCTGCACGGTTCCCGGTCCTACGTCCTCCAGGACGAGGAGGGCCAGATCACCGAGCCGTACTCGATCTCGGCCGGCCTGGACTACCCGGGCGTCGGCCCCGAGCACTCCTACTTGAAGAGCTCCGGCCGCGGCGAGTACCGCGCGGTCACCGACGACGCCGCCATGCAGGCCCTGCGCCTGCTGTCGCGGACCGAGGGCATCATCCCGGCCATCGAGAGCGCCCACGCCCTCGCCGGCGCCCTGGAGGTCGGCAGGGAGCTGGGTCCCGACGGCCTGATCGTCGTCAACCTCTCCGGCCGCGGCGACAAGGACATGGACACCGCCGCCCGCTACTTCGGCCTGTACGACACCGACGCCGAGGTGGCCGCCGACCAGGCCGACACCGCCGAGATCGAGGGGGACGCCAAGTGAGCGGCACCATCCAGCTGCTGTCGGACACCCTCGCCGCCGCGAAGGCCGAGGGCCGCGCCGCGCTCATCGCCTATCTCCCGGCCGGCTTCCCGACCGTGGACGGGGGCATCGAGGCGGTCAAGGCCGTTCTCGACGGCGGCGCCGACATCGTCGAGGTCGGCCTGCCGCACAGCGACCCGGTCCTGGACGGCCCGGTCATCCAGACCGCCGACGACATCGCCCTGCGCGGCGGAGTGAAGATCGCGGACGTCATGCGCACGGTCCGGGAGGCCCACGCGGCCACCGGCAAGCCCGTGCTGGTCATGACGTACTGGAACCCGATCGACCGGTACGGCGTCGAGCGCTTCACCGCCGAGCTGGCCGAGGCGGGCGGCGCGGGCTGCATCCTGCCCGACCTGCCCGTGCAGGAGTCGGCGTCGTGGCGGGAGCACGCCGAGAAGCACGGCCTGGCGACGGTCTTCGTCGTGGCGCCCAGCAGCAAGGACGAGCGGCTCGCCCGGATCACCGCGGCGGGCAGCGGGTTCGTCTACGCCGCCTCCCTCATGGGCGTCACCGGCACCCGCGCGTCGGTCGGCGCGCAGGCCCACGACCTGGTCGAGCGCACCCGCGCCACCGGCACCGGCCTGCCCGTGTGCGTCGGGCTCGGCGTCTCCGACGCGGCCCAGGCCGCCGAGGTCGCCGGCTTTGCCGACGGTGTCATCGTCGGCTCGGCGTTCGTGAAGCGGATGCTGGACGCACCCGACCACGCCTCCGGCCTCGCGGCGGTCCGCGAGCTGGCCGGCGACCTGGCCAAGGGTGTCCGCGGACAGGCGTAACCGCACGTGAGGTCCCCTTCCGAGGGGTGCGGTCACTCGAACGAGTGGACCTCGGGCCGGGGAGGCGCGCTGCGCCTCCCCGGTTCGTTCTGGGGGTGTGAGCGAGAAGAACCGTGACGGAAAGCGCACCGCCAGGGAGCGGCTGGCGGTCGAGCGTGAGAAGCAGAAGGCCGTGGACAAACGGCGGCGCACGCTGATCGTGGGCGCGAGCGTGGTCGGTGTCCTCGGCCTCGCGGCGGTGATCGGAGTGATCGCCGCCCATGCCGGCAAGGACAAGGGAGGCAGCGCGGGCCCGGTCGTGGCGCCCTCGGGCGCGCAGGGCAAGGACAGCCTCGCGATCCCGGTCGGCAAGGACGGCGCCAAGCAGACGCTCACCGTCTGGGAGGACTTCCGGTGCCCGGCCTGCCGGGCCTTCGAGACGGTGTACCGGCCGACCCTCCACGAACTGACCGACGCCGGCAAGCTCAGAGTCGACTACCACCTGGTCCGGCTGATCGACGGCAACCTCGGCGGCGCCGGCTCCCTGCGCGCGGCAAACGCCGCGGCATGCGCCCAGGACGCCGGGAAGTTCCGCGACTACCACGACGTGCTGTACGACAACCAGCCCGAGGAGAACGTCGACACCTTCGGTGACAACGGCAGGCTGATCCAGCTGGCCGGCAAGGTGAAGGGCCTGGACACCCCCGCGTTCCGCACCTGCGTCAAGGAGGGCACCCACACCACATGGGTGACCAAGTCCCACAAGGCCATGGGCGCCGCCGGCTACAACAGCACGCCGACCGTCCTGCTCGGCGGCAAGAACATCATGGAGGATCGGGCGATGACCCCGGCCAGGCTCAAGCAGCTGGTCGAGACGGCCGGCCAGGGGTGAGCGTCTCCCGCACGCCCCCGTTACGGACCCGTAGCCGGGCTGCCTGCCGTCCCCACGGCCCGGCACGGTAGCGTCGGACCTGCCATGGAACTTGCCTTCATTCCCAGCCCGTCGCGCGGGGTGCTGTACCTCGGCCCCATCCCGCTGCGCGGCTACGCCTTCTGCATCATCATCGGCGTCTTCGTCGCCGTCTGGCTCGGCAACAAACGCTGGGTCGCCCGCGGCGGGCAGCCCGGCACGGTCGCCGACATCGCCGTCTGGGCCGTCCCGTTCGGCCTCGTCGGCGGCCGGCTCTACCACGTGATCACGGACTACGAGCTGTACTTCAGCAAGGGCCGCGACTGGGTGGACGCCTTCAAGGTGTGGGAGGGCGGCCTGGGCATCTGGGGTGCGATCGCCCTCGGCGCGCTCGGCGCGTGGATCGGCGCGCGGCGCCGCGGCGTCCCGATGCCGGCGTACGCCGACGCCGTCGCACCCGGCATCGCGTTCGCGCAGGCCATCGGCCGCTGGGGCAACTGGTTCAACCAGGAGCTGTACGGCCACGAGACGCATGTTCCCTGGGCGTTGCACATCACCTCCGCCGAGGGCGGCCGGGTGCCGGGCTACTACCACCCGACCTTCCTCTACGAGTCCCTGTGGTGCGTCGGCGTCGCCCTCCTCGTCATCTGGGCCGATCGCCGCTTCAAGCTGGGTCACGGCCGGGCGTTCGCGCTGTACGTCGCCGCGTACTGCGTGGGCCGCGGCTGGATCGAGTACATGCGCGTGGACGACGCCCACCACATCCTGGGCCTGCGCCTCAACGACTGGACGGCGCTGGTCGTCTTCCTGCTCGCGGTGGTGTACATCGTCGTGTCGTCGAAGAAGCGGCCGGGGCGGGAGACCGTCGTGGAGCCGGGCGTCTCCGGCGCCCCGGCCGGCGGTGGCACGGAGGCCGGCGGCGATACGGACGCCGGCGGCGGTACGGAGGCCCGTGCCGGCGCCGGGGGCGAGGAGAAGACGGAGGGCTCCGGGGAGCCGCGGAAGGACGAGGCGGAGTCGGCCGAGAAGAGCTGACCGCCGGTCGTACGACACCGAGGGCGTCCGGGATCCTCCGGGCGCCCTCGGCCCGTTCCGCCGCTCTCACGTGCCGTACCGCGCCTCGATCTCCGGCCGGTAGGGCATCGACACCGACGCCCCGGCCCGCTGCACGGAGATCGCCGCCGCGGCAGCCGCCCAGGACAGGGCCTCCCGCACCGGTCTCTCCTCGGCGAGGGCCACGGCGAGCGCGCCGGCGAAGGTGTCGCCGGCGCCGGTGGAGTCGACGGCGCGCACGCGGGGCGCGGGCACCACCAGCGGCTCGGCGCCGCGGGCCCGGTACAGACAGCCCGTCGCGCCCAGGGTGACGACGACCTGGGGCACCAGGTCCAGCAGCGCGGCTGCCGCCTCGCGCGGGTCGGTGCGTCCGGTGAGGGTGATCGCCTCGTACTCGTTCGGCAGCAACAGGTCGGTGGCGGCGAGGAGTTCGGGCGGCAGTGGACGGACGGGGGACGGGGTGAGCACCGTACGGACCCCGTGCCGGTGTGCCGCCTGCGCACCCGCGACGACGGCCGCCGACGGGATCTCCAGCTGGAGCAGCAGGGCGTCGGCGGAGGCGATCACCCCCTCGTCGCCGGGGGAGAGGTGGTCGACGGTGCCGTTCGCGCCCGGGATGACGACGATGGAGTTGCCGCCCTCGTCGTCCACCACGATGTGCGCGGTGCCGGAGGGGCCCTCGACCGTGCGCAGGGAGTCGGTGTCCACCCCGGAGTGTTCGAGGGTGTCACGCAGCCGCAGTCCGAAGGCGTCGTTGCCGACCGCGCCGATCATCGAGACGGTGGCGCCGGCGCGGGCGGCGGCGATCGCCTGGTTGGCGCCCTTGCCGCCGGGGACCGTACGGAACTCCCGCCCGGTCACGGTCTCTCCGCGCTGCGGGGCCTTGGCCACGTAGGTGACGAGGTCCATGTTCGTACTGCCGAGGACCGCGATGTGGGTCATGGGCGGATCGCCTCCGGGCAGGTGAGGTGGGCGAGGGTGTCGAAGCCGATGCCGTTGTGGAAGCCGGCGGCGATGGCGGTGGCCGCGGACATCGCCGCGTAGACGCTGTGGACGGTGTGAGCGGAGGCCGTGTCCGGGTCATCGTCGGAGCTTGGTTGCGTTACACGTCTTTCGAGGTGTTTCAGAATTTCGGGCACCATGTCCCGAATCATCCTCTTCGGCGGCCCGGGCGGCGTCGGTGGACACGAGGGAAAGCCGCAGGTTAGCCCAGCCTTTCCTTGCTGGCGAGGGGGGAACGAGGGGGGTAAATTCCGTGTTGTCGAAGAATAGAACTCGTCCAAAGTTAGCTTTGGCTTAGCTACCCTGGGGGCCCGCATGGCGATCATCGAAACCGAGGCCGCGCTTCACGAGGCGCACCGTGACAACCACACCCACCGCGACGTCAACGGCGGCTGGCTGCGCCCCGCCGTCTTCGGTGCGATGGACGGCCTGGTCTCCAATCTCGCCCTGATGACGGGCGTGGCCGGCGGGTCCGTGGGTCAGCACACCATTGTCATCACCGGACTCGCGGGCCTCGCCGCCGGCGCCTTCTCCATGGCGGCGGGCGAGTACACCTCGGTCGCGTCCCAGCGTGAACTCGTCGAGGCCGAACTCGACGTCGAACGCCGAGAGCTGCGCAGGCACCCGCAGGACGAGGAGGACGAGCTGGCGGCGCTGTACGTGGCCCGCGGGGTCGAGCCCGCGCTGGCCCGGCAGGTCGCCCGGCAGCTCTCCCGGGACCCCGAGCAGGCCCTGGAGATCCACGCCCGCGAGGAGCTGGGCATAGACCCCGGCGACCTGCCCTCGCCGCTGATCGCGGCCGTCTCCTCCTTCGGCTCGTTCGCGCTCGGCGCCCTGCTGCCCCTGCTGCCGTACCTGCTCGGCGCGACCGTGCTGTGGCCCGCCGTGCTGCTCGCCCTCGCCGGGCTCTTCGGCTGCGGCGCCGTCGTGGCCAGGGTGACCGCGCGCAGCTGGTGGTTCAGCGGTCTGCGGCAGCTGGTGCTCGGCGGCGCGGCGGCCGGTGTGACGTACGCCCTGGGCACTCTGTTCGGAACGGCCGTAGGATAGCGCGACCGCTATCTATGCGATGGGCCGCATAAGTAGCCGTTACTCGCTGGTTTCGCGCGCATGACCACCGGGCATGAGCCGTAAGCGCTGTGGGCAATGACGCCTGCCGCACACCTGCGGGGTGGGCGATGACGCTCCCCCCGGCCCCTCCGGGTCGACGGACGCGGATCCGACCGATCCTGTCCGTCCCGGCCCCGCCGCACCCTTCGCCGCCACAGTGCGGCACCCCCGCCGTCACCGCACGGCAGCCGCCGCCACCCACGGCACGCGCTGCGTTCGCGCGGCACCCCCGCCGCGACCGCGGCGTCCGCATGTTGGAACGGAGTATCCGGTTCCCGAGAATCGCTCCATCATGTAACCTGCACGAAATTTTGATCTGACGCAGAGGGCCAACGTCGTCCCTCGGCACCTGCCACATGCCATATGACGACGACGGGAGAGCCGATGCGTACGCCGCGCCAGCCGTCCCAGCATTCCGAGAACGGCCAGAACTGGTCGTTCATGGATGCTCGCCCTGCTGCGCAGGGTATGTACGACCCCCGCAACGAACACGACGCCTGTGGTGTCGGTTTCGTCGCCACTCTTACCGGCGAGGCGTCCCACACGCTGGTCGAGCAGGCACTCACCGTCCTGCGCAACCTGGAGCACCGGGGTGCCACCGGCTCCGAGCCCGACTCGGGCGACGGCGCCGGCATCCTCTCCCAGGTTCCCGACGCCTTCCTCCGCGAGGTGGCCGGTTTCGACCTTCCCGCGGCCGGCTCGTACGCGGTAGGCATCGCCTTCCTTCCGGAGGACGGGGCCGAGGCCGCCGTCTCGGAGATCGAGACGATCGCCGCCGAGGAAGGGCTGACCGTCCTCGGCTGGCGTGCGGTCCCGGTCGCCCCGGAGCTGCTCGGCGCCACCGCCCGCTCCACCATGCCGGTCTTCCGCCAGATCTTCGTGACCGACGGGACCAGCGAGGGCATCGCGCTGGACCGCAGGGCGTTCGTGCTGCGCAAGCGTGCCGAGCGCGAGGCCGGGGTCTACTTCCCGTCCCTGTCCGCCCGGACGATCGTCTACAAGGGCATGCTGACCACCGGCCAGCTGGAGCCCTTCTTCCCGGACCTGTCCGACCGCCGCTTCGCCTCCGCGATCGCGCTCGTGCACTCCCGGTTCTCCACGAACACCTTCCCGTCGTGGCCGCTGGCACACCCGTACCGCTTCGTCGCCCACAACGGTGAGATCAACACCGTCAAGGGCAACCGCAACTGGATGCAGGCCCGCGAGTCGCAGCTTGTCTCCGGCCTGTTCGGCTCGGACGAGAAGGCCATCGAGCGGATCTTCCCGGTCTGCACCCCGGACGCCTCCGACTCCGCCTCCTTCGACGAGGTCCTGGAGCTCCTGCACCTGGGCGGCCGCTCGCTGCCGCACTCCGTGCTGATGATGATCCCGGAGGCGTGGGAGAACCACGTCTCCATGGACCCGGCCCGGCGCGCCTTCTACCAGTTCCACTCCACGATGATGGAGCCCTGGGACGGCCCGGCCTGTGTCACCTTCACCGACGGCACCCAGGTCGGTGCCGTGCTCGACCGCAACGGCCTGCGCCCCGGCCGCTACTGGGTCACCGACGACGGCCTCGTCGTCCTCGGCTCCGAGGTCGGCGTCCTGGACATCGACCCGGCCAAGGTCGTCCGCAAGGGCCGCCTCCAGCCCGGCCGCATGTTCCTCGTGGACACCGCCGAGCACCGCATCATCGAGGATGACGAGATCAAGGCGGCCCTCGCCGCCGAGAAGCCGTACGCCGAGTGGCTGGAGGCCGGCGAGATCGAGCTGGGCGACCTGCCCGAGCGCGAGCACATCATCCACACCCACGCCTCGGTCACCCGCCGCCAGCAGACCTTCGGGTACACCGAGGAGGAGCTGCGCCTCATCCTCGCGCCGATGGCCCGTGCCGGCACCGAGCCGATCGGCTCCATGGGCACGGACTCGCCCATCGCGGCCCTGTCCGAGCGCCCGCGGCTGCTCTTCGACTACTTCACCCAGCTCTTCGCGCAGGTCACCAACCCGCCGCTGGACGCGATCCGCGAGGAGCTGGTCACCTCCCTGCGCTCCTCGCTGGGCCCGGAGGGCAACCTGCTGGAGCCGACGGCCGCCTCGTGCCGCACGGTCACCCTGCCCTTCCCGGTGATCGACAACGACGAGCTGGCCAAGCTCATCCACATCAACGCCGACGGCGACATGCCGGGCTTCAAGGCCGCGACCCTCTCCGGCCTGTACCGGGTCTCCGGCGGCGGCGAGACGCTCGCCGCGCGCATCGAGGAGATCTGTGCCGAGGCCGACGCGGCCATCGAGAACGGCGCCCGCCTGATCGTCCTGTCGGACCGGCACTCCGACGCCGAGCACGCGCCGATCCCGTCGCTGCTGCTCACCTCGGCCGTCCACCACCACCTCATCCGCACCAAGCAGCGCACCCAGGTGGGCCTGCTGGTCGAGGCCGGTGACGTCCGCGAGGTCCACCACATCGCCCTGCTCATCGGTTACGGCGCCGCCGCCGTCAACCCGTACCTGGCGATGGAGTCCGTCGAGGACCTGCTGCGCGCCGGCACCTTCCTGAACGGCCTGGAGCCCGAGAAGGCCATCAAGAACCTGATCTACGCCCTGGGCAAGGGCGTCCTGAAGGTCATGTCCAAGATGGGCATCTCCACCGTCGCCTCCTACCGCGGCGCCCAGGTCTTCGAGGCCGTCGGCCTGGACGAGACCTTCGTGCGGACGTACTTCAACGGCACCGCCACCAAGATCGGCGGCGTCGGCATCGACGTCATCGCCCGGGAGGTCGCCGCCCGCCACGCCAAGGCCTACCCGGCCTCCGGCATCGCCCCCGCGCACCGGGCGCTGGACATCGGCGGCGAGTACCAGTGGCGCCGCGAGGGCGAGCCGCACCTGTTCGACCCGGAGACGGTCTTCCGCCTTCAGCACTCCACGCGCACCGGCCGCTTCGACATCTTCAAGAAGTACACCGACCGCGTGAACGAGCAGTCCGAGCGTCTGATGACGCTGCGCGGACTGTTCGGCTTCAGGTCGGACCGGGGCCCGATCCCCGTCGAGGAGGTCGAGCCGGTCTCCGAGATCGTCAAGCGCTTCTCGACCGGCGCGATGTCGTACGGCTCCATCTCCAAGGAGGCGCACGAGACCCTCGCCATCGCCATGAACCAGCTGGGCGGCAAGTCCAACACCGGTGAGGGCGGCGAGGACGCCGAGCGCCTGTACGACCCGGCCCGCCGGTCCGCCATCAAGCAGGTCGCCTCCGGCCGCTTCGGTGTCACCAGCGAGTACCTGGTCAACGCGGACGACATCCAGATCAAGATGGCCCAGGGCGCCAAGCCCGGCGAAGGCGGCCAGCTGCCCGGCCACAAGGTCTACCCGTGGGTCGCGAAGACGCGTCACTCGACGCCGGGCGTCGGCCTGATCTCGCCGCCGCCGCACCACGACATCTACTCCATCGAGGACCTCGCCCAGCTGATCCACGACCTGAAGAACGCGAACCCGCAGGCGCGGATCCACGTGAAGCTGGTCTCCGAGGTCGGCGTCGGCACGGTCGCGGCGGGCGTGTCCAAGGCGCACGCGGACGTGGTCCTGATCTCCGGTCACGACGGTGGTACGGGCGCGTCGCCGCTGACGTCGCTGAAGCACGCGGGCGGCCCCTGGGAGCTGGGTCTCGCCGAGACCCAGCAGACCCTGCTGCTCAACGGCCTGCGCGACCGGATCGTGGTCCAGACGGACGGCCAGCTGAAGACCGGCCGCGACGTGGTCATCGCCGCGCTGCTCGGCGCCGAGGAGTTCGGTTTCGCGACCGCGCCGCTCGTCGTCTCCGGCTGCGTCATGATGCGCGTCTGCCACCTGGACACCTGCCCGGTCGGCATCGCCACCCAGAACCCGGCCCTGCGCGAGCGCTTCGCCGGCAAGGCCGAACACGTGGTCAACTTCTTCCGGTTCATCGCCGAGGAGGTCCGCGAGCTGCTGGCCGAGCTGGGCTTCCGCTCCATCGAGGAGGCCGTCGGCCACGCCGAGGTGCTGGACGTCGAGCGCGCGGTCGACCACTGGAAGGCACAGGGCCTGAACCTGGAGCCGCTCTTCCACGTGCCCGACCTGCCCGCGGGCGCCGTCCGCCACCGGCTGATCGCCCAGGACCACGGCCTGGAGAAGGCCCTGGACAACGAGCTGATCAAGCTCGCCGCCGACGCCCTCGCGGCCGGCGACGCCACCGAGGCGCAACCGGTGCGCGCCCAGGTCGCCATCCGCAACATCAACCGCACGGTCGGCACCATGCTCGGCCACGAGGTGACGAAGAAGTTCGGCGGTGCCGGTCTGCCCGACGACACCATCGACATCACCTTCACCGGCTCCGCCGGCCAGTCCTTCGGCGCGTTCCTGCCGCGCGGCGTCACGCTGCGCCTGGAGGGCGACGCCAACGACTACGTGGGCAAGGGCCTGTCCGGCGGCCGGATCGTCGTCCGCCCGGACCGCGCGGCCGACCACCTCGCCGAGTACTCGACCATCGCGGGCAACACCATCGCCTACGGCGCCACCGGCGGCGAGCTGTTCCTGCGCGGCCGTACCGGTGAGCGGTTCTGCGTCCGCAACTCCGGCGCGACGGTCGTCTCCGAGGGCGTTGGCGACCACGGCTGCGAGTACATGACCGGCGGTCACGCGGTCGTCCTCGGCCCGACCGGCCGCAACTTCGCGGCTGGCATGTCCGGCGGCATCGCGTACGTCATCGACCTCGACCCCGCCAACGTCAACGCCGGCAACGCCGGGGCCGTCGAGGCGCTGGACGACACGGACAAGCAGTGGCTGCACGACGTGGTGCGCCGCCACGCCGAGGAGACCGCCTCGACGGTCGCCGCGAAGCTGCTCGCCGACTGGGACACGGCCGTGGAACGGTTCAGCAGGATCATCCCCAGCACGTACAAGGCAGTGCTCGCCGCCAAGGACGCCGCCGAGCGAGCCGGTCTCTCCGAGACCGAGATCACCGAGAAGATGATGGAGGCGGCGATCAATGGCTGACCCGAAGGGCTTCCTGAACCACGGCCGCGAGGTCGCCAAGACCCGCCCCGTCGCCGAGCGCGTCAAGGACTGGAACGAGGTCTACGTCCCCGGCTCCCTGCTGCCGATCATCAGCAAGCAGGCCAGCCGGTGCATGGACTGCGGCATCCCGTTCTGCCACAACGGCTGTCCGCTGGGGAACCTGATCCCCGAGTGGAACGACTACGCCTACCGCGAGGACTGGGCCGCCGCCCAGGAGCGCCTGCACGCGACCAACAACTTCCCGGAGTTCACCGGTCGCCTCTGCCCGGCCCCCTGCGAGTCGGCGTGCGTGCTCGGCATCAACCAGCCGCCGGTCACCATCAAGAACGTCGAGGTCTCGATCATCGACAAGGCGTGGGACACCGGGGACGTCACCCCGCAGATCCCCGAGCGCCTGTCCGGCAAGACGGTCGCGGTCATCGGCTCCGGCCCGGCGGGTCTCGCCGCCGCCCAGCAGCTGACCCGGGCCGGCCACACGGTCGCCGTCTACGAGCGCGCGGACCGCGTCGGGGGCCTCCTGCGGTACGGCATCCCCGAGTTCAAGATGGAGAAGCGGCACATCAACCGCCGTATCGAGCAGATGCGCGCGGAGGGCACCCGCTTCCGCACCGGTGTCGAGATCGGCCGCGACATCAACGCCCGCGACCTGAAGAAGCGGTACGACGCGATCGTGATCGCCGCCGGTGCCACGACCGCGCGCGACCTGCCGGCGCCGGGCCGCGAGCTGAAGGGCATCTACCAGGCGATGGAGTACCTGCCCCTGGCCAACAAGGTCCAGGAGGGTGACTACGTCACGGCCCCGATCTCGGCCGAGGGCAAGCACGTCGTCGTCATCGGCGGCGGCGACACCGGCGCCGACTGCGTGGGCACCGCCCACCGCCAGGGCGCGGCCTCCGTCACCCAGCTGGAGATCATGCCCCGCCCGAACGACGAGCGGCACCCGGCGAACCAGCCCTGGCCGACCTTCCCGATCCTCTACAAGGTCACCTCGGCGCACGAGGAGGGCGGCGAGCGGATCTACTCCGCCTCCACCACCCACTTCGAGGGCGACGAGGACGGCAACGTGCAGTGGCTGCACCTCGCCGAGGTCGAGTTCGTCGACGGCAGGCTGACCCAGAAGCCGGGCACCGAACGCAAGATCCCCGCCCAGCTGGTCACCCTCGCCATGGGCTTCACCGGCACCGACCGGGAGAACGGTCTGGTCGACCAGTTCGGCCTGGAGCTGGACGCACGCGGTAACATCGCCCGCGACGCCGAGTTCCAGACCAACGTGCCGGGTGTGTTCGTCGCCGGTGACGCCGGCCGCGGCCAGTCCCTGATCGTGTGGGCGATCGCGGAGGGCCGCTCGGCCGCCCGCGGCGTCGACCGCTACCTGACCGGGGCCAGCGACCTGCCGGCCCCGATCCGCCCGACCGACCGCGCCCTGGCGGTCTGACGGCGGCCATCGATACGTCCCGTACAAAGGCGTACGGAACACTGACGGCGCCTGCCCGCCTGTCCCCGACCGGACGACTGGGCAGGCGTCGTCGCACGTCCCGGCCTCGCCGGGGCCGGCCGGGCGGCTACGGCGTACGGCCTACGTGTCGCACTCCAGCACCGTCCGGCACAACCCGCACCGCGCCCGTACCCGCCCCCGTACCGGCACCCTGATCCGCTGGTGGCAGGTCGGGCAGGGAAAGGTCACCTGGAGGCGACCGAGGCTGTCGGGAGTGAAGGCGTACGTGGCCGCCGGGGGCACGTCCGGGGCGTGCCGGCGGTCGTGGGCGTAGCGCCGGCGGCCCGCCCAGCCGGCCGCGGTCAGCGGCGGCTGCTGCTCGTCGCGGCGGGCCCGGGCCAGCCCCTCGACGTAGGCGGTGTGCGCCTGCGGGCTGGTGAACCACACGGACGGGTCCTCGTGGAAGAGCAGCGCCCGCTTGGCCAGGACGTAACCGAACTCCTCCGGGGTGAGATAGCCCAGTTTCTGAGAGGAGACGCCGTCCTCCCGGTAGGCGTCCAGCAGCAGCCAGCCTGCGCCCAGGTATGCCGTCACGGTGTCCGTCAGGATCTCGTTCTCGGCCGTGGTGGGGAACGTGAGGTCCAGGCGGTGCAGGTAGACGTGGGCGACCTCGTGGGCGAGCGCCGCGCCGATGTCCGTGCGGTGGGTACGGAACCGGTCGTTCAGCTCGACGAAGTACTCCGGGCCGGAGGTCAGTTCGACGTTGGCCGCATGGGTCATCTCCCGGAAGCCGACGATCAGCCGCGCGTCCGGCAGCCGGAAGTGCCGCACGATCTCGCGGGCCACGCGCTGTGCGCCCAGATGCAGGTCGTCGGTGTCGCAGAAGGCCACGTCGGCGGGGGCCAGGCTGACCGAGAACGTCTGCACGGTGCCGTGGGACAGCCGCCGGTACAGCGCGGTGACCGCGGCCCGGACCGTGTCCAGATGCGGGTAGCCGTGCTCGACCCGTCCGCCGTCCGCCACGTCCTTACCCCCTTCAGACGCCGGAACTCCCCCTCCACTGTAGGCGGATCCCGGACCCCTGGAACCCGCCGGCGATCCAGTCCCCGGACACCCCGTGAGGTGCGGCCTCTCCAGCACATAGGGTTGGCGTCCATGACCACCAGCAATCCCGGCACGGGTGCCGCGGACCCCGAGGTCCGCCACGAACTGGAGCGGCTCCGCGACAGCATCGACAACATCGACGCGGCCGTCGTCCACATGCTCGCGGAGCGTTTCAAGGCCACCCAGCAGGTCGGCAGGCTCAAGGCGGTGCACCAGTTGCCGCCCGCCGACACGGCTCGCGAGGCCCGGCAGATCGAGCGGCTGCGGCGCCTCGCCGAGAACGCCAAGCTCGATCCGGCGTTCGCCGAGAAGTTCCTGAACTTCATCATCGCCGAGGTGATCCGGCACCACGAGCGGATCGCCGAGGACACCCACAACGGGGACGCCGCGGACGCCGACTGACCGGCGGACCGGCCGCGGCACCGGCAGCGGGGCCGGGCAGCGCGCCGGCCGGGGGCGCACAAGGGACATAAGCCGTGTACCGATCCGCCCCTGTGCGCTGTCGGCCCCATCAGGCAGCATGGCCTGCATGTCCGTACTCACGCGCGACGAAGCGCAGCTCCGAGCACAGTTCCTCGACGTCCACCGCTACACGGTCGAACTGGACCTCACGACCGGCGAGGAGACCTTCGGCTCCCGTACCGCGATCCGGTTCACCGCCCGGTCCGACGGGGAGACGTTCGTCGAGCTGAAGCCCGCCGAACTGCGCGGCGTCACCCTGGACGGACGGCCTCTCGACCCCGAGTCGCTGCACGAGGGTCGGCTGCCGCTGCGCGACCTCACCGCCGGCGAACACGAGCTGCGCGTCGACGCGGTCATGCGTTACTCCCGCACCGGCGAGGGCATGCACCGCTTCACCGATCCGAGTGACGGCGAGACGTACGTCTACACGCAGATGTTCATGGACGACGTCCAGCGGGTCTTCGCCGCCTTCGACCAGCCCGACCTGAAGGCCGTCTTCGAGATCTCCGTCAGGGCGCCGGAGGGCTGGAGCGTCCTCGCCAACGGCGTCACCGAGCAGCGCGGCGACGGCGTCTGGCAGGCCGCGCCCACCCCGCTGATCTCCACGTACCTCGCCGCCGTCGCCGCCGGCCCCTGGCACTCGGTGCGCACCGAACACCGCGGACTGCCCTTCGGCATCCACTGCCGTCGCTCGCTGGCGCCCCACCTGGACGCCGACGCCGACGAGATCCTCGACGTCACGCGCGCGTGCTTCGACCGCTACCACGAGAAGTTCGAGGAGCCCTACCCCTTCGACTCCTACGACCAGGCCTTCGTCCCCGAGTTCAACGCGGGCGCCATGGAGAACCCGGGCCTGGTCACCTTCCGCGACGACTTCGTCTACCGCTCCGCCGTCACCGACACCGAACGGCAGACCCGCGCCATGGTCATCGCGCACGAGATGGCCCACATGTGGTTCGGCGACCTCGTCACCCTCAAGTGGTGGGACGACATCTGGCTGAACGAGTCCTTCGCCGAGTACATGGGCTACCAGACCACCGCCGAGGCCACCCGGTTCACCAACCCCTGGACCGAGTTCGGCGTCACCCGCAAGTCCTGGGGCTACGACGCCGACCAGCGGCCCACCACCCACCCGGTCGCCCCCGAGAACGTCGACGACACGGCCTCCGCGCTGCTCAACTTCGACGGCATCTCCTACGCCAAGGGCGCCTCCGCGCTGCGCCAGCTGGCCGCCTGGCTCGGCGAGAAGGACTTCCTCGCCGGCATCAACACCCATTTCGCGCGGCACAAGTTCGGCAACGCCACCCTCGCCGACTTCATCGACTCCCTCGCCTCGGCCACCGAGCGCGACGTGCACGCCTGGGCCGACAGCTGGCTGCGCACCGTCGGCATCGACACCCTCGTGCCCGACATCACGGCCGACAACGGCACCTGGCACCTCGACGTCCGGCACCTGGGCAGCGCCGGCGTCCCGTCCGGGTCCGGCCCCGCCGGGGACGGCGACAGCCGCCCGCACCGCGTCACCCTCGGCGTCTACGACCGCGACCTGCACGACGAGCGCCGGCTGACCCTGCGCCGGCGTGTGGAGGCCGACCTCCCCGCCGCCGACGGCCTGAGCCTGCGCACCGCCGGCCCGCGCCCCGCGTTCGTCCTCCTCAACGACGGCGACCTCACCTACGCCAAGATCCGCTTCGACGCCGCGTCCTCCGAGACGGTGCGCACCCACCTGTCCGGGCTGCCCGAACCGCTCACCCGCGCGGTCGTGTGGAACGCCCTCCGGGACGCCGTCCGTGACGGTGAGCTGCCGGCCGCCGCCTATCTGGAGACGGCCCGCGCCCACCTCCCGCACGAGACCGACCTGGCCGTCGCCCAGGGCGTCCTCGCCTTCGCCTCCGGCCAGATCGCCGACCAGTACCTGGCGCCCGAGGACCGCCCGGCCGCCCTGGCCACCCTCACCTCCCTCTGCCGCGACCTGCTGCGGCGCACCGAGGACGGCGACCATCCCGGCCTGCGGCTCATCGCCGTACGGCATCTGATCGGCGTGTCCACCCGCCCGGAGACCATCGCCGCCTGGCTCGCCGACGGCACGGTGCCCGGCGGGCCGGAACTCGATCCCGAGCTGCGCTGGCGCATCCTCGCCCGACTCGCCGTGCTCGGTGCCACCGACGAGGCCGCCATCGCCGCCGAGCTGGAGCGCGACCCGAGCGCCACCGGCCAGGAGGGGGCCGCCCGCTGCCGTGCCGCGCTGCCCGACCCCGAGGCCAAGCGTGCCGCCTGGGAGGCGATGTTCGCCGGCGACTCGCTCTCCAACTACCTCTTCACGGCCACCGCGCAGGGCTTCTGGCAGCCCGAACAGGCCGAGCTGGTCCGGGAGTACGTGCCGCGCTTCTACGAGGACGCGGTCACCGTCGCCGCCCGCCGCGGCCCCGCCATCGGCGTCGCCGCCGGCCGCTGGTGCTTCCCGGCCCACGCCGTCGACACCGGGAACCTGCGGCTCGGCGAGGCCTGTCTGCGCGACGCCGACCTCACCCCGGCCCTGCGCCGCACCCTCGCCGACCGCCTGGACGACCTGTCCCGCGCCCTGAGGGTGCGCGGCGGACAACCGGAGCGGGGGACCACGCGGGCCGCGGCACCGGGAGCGGGAGCGCGGGCGTAGGTCCGACGACGTAGGGCGCGGCTGGTCCCTGACGACGATGCGGGGGGCCGGCCGCGGTCCCTAGGCTCGGGCGGTCAGGGATCAGTCCAGCCCCCGAAAGGCGGCATCGTGATCGTAGTGACCGGCGCGACCGGCAACGTCGGCCGTGCCCTCGTCGACCGTCTCCTCGCCGCGGGACAGCCCGTCCGCGCGCTGACCCGCGACCCGGAGCGGGCCGGGCTGCCCGCGCGGGCGGAGGTGGTGCCGTTCCGCCCGGAGGAGCCCGACGCCCTGTTCAAGGGGGCGACGAAGCTCTTCCTGTACGCGCAGGCCGGCACCGCCCCGCTGCTGTCGGCGGCCCGCGCCCACGGGGTGCGGCACGTCGTCCTGCTCTCCAGCGGCATCATCCAGGAGGGCGCCGACGAGACCCACCCCATCCACGTCATGCACGCCACCGCCGAGCGGCAGATCCGGGACAGCGGGCTCGCCGGGACGTTCCTGCGCCCCAACGCCTTCGCCACCAACGCGCTCCAGTGGGCGCCGCAGATCCGCGCCGGCGACACCGTCCGGGGCGTCTTCGCGGACGGGCTCTCCGCGCCCATCCACGAGGACGACATCGCGGCCGTCGCCGAGCGCGTCCTGCTCGACGACGGGCACGAGGGCGCCGCGTACCGGCTGACCGGGCCGGCGGCGACCAGCAACGCCGGCCAGGTCGCGGCCATCGGCACGGCGCTCGGCAGGAAGCTGACGTTCGTGGAGGCCGACCCAGCCGACGCGGGCCCGGAACTCTTCCCCCACGTGCCGCCGCACATGCTCGAACGCCTGCTGCGCACCTTCGCCGAGACCGTCGGCGTACCCCCGGAGATCACCGGCACGGTCGAGCAGCTCACGGGCACCCCAGCCCGCCCCTTCGACCAGTGGGCCCGGGACCACGCCGGGGACTTCCGGGCGTAACCGGCGAGGGCACGCGGCCACTGCCCCCACGGGGTCCCCCGGGACGGCAGTACACACTTTCGGGTTCCGTTCACCGGGCTTTCGGGACGCAGGGCACCCTTCCGGTACAAGCTGGAAGTCCACCCACAAGCCGGAAGCCCGCTGGACGTTCCCGTGCCCGGAGGAGAGCCCATGTGCGCAGGACACTCCCCGCACCTGCCGCCGCTCGCCTCGGGGCCCGGCGGCACCGACGCCCTGCGGCCCCTGCTCACCACCGTGCTGGACGCGCTCGCGGCCGGCGCCGCCCGGCGCGGCGGACCGTTGCCCGCCGGCGGACCCGACGCCGTCGCCGCGCGCGTCGCCGACGCCCTCGGGGACGTCCTGCCGGACACCGGCGACCCGGACGCACTGCGCGCCCTCGTCCAGGCCCTGGCCGAGGGCGCCGCCGACCCCGCCGACCCGCTGTGCGCCGCCCACCTGCACTGCCCGCCGCTCGCCGTGGCCACCGCCGCCGACCTCGCCGCCGGCGCCCTCAACCCCTCCCTGGACTCCTGGGACCAGGCGCCCGCCGCCTCCGCCCTGGAAGCCGCGGTCGCCCGCACCCTCGCCCGCACGGCCGGCCTTGCCGACGCCCTCGTCACCACCGGCGGCACCGAGTCCAACCTGCTCGCCCTGCTGCTCGCCCGCGAGGCCCACGGCGGCAGCGTCCGGCTGGTCTGCGGGGCAGGCGCCCACCACTCCCTGCCGCGCGCCGCCTGGCTGCTCGGTCTGCCCGACCCGGTCGTCATCCCGGCACCCGACGGCACCCTCGACCCGGCCGCCCTCGACGGAGCCCTCAGCGCGCTCTCCGGTCCGCTGCTGGTGGCGGCCACCGCCGGCACCACCGACGCCGGCCTCATCGACCCGCTCCCCGAGATCGCCGCCCTGTGCGCCGCCCACGGCGTCCGGCTGCACATCGACGCGGCCTACGGCGGGGGCCTGCTCTTCAGCGACCGGCACCGCGGCAAGCTCGCCGGGCTCGACGCGGCCCACACCGTCACCCTCGACCTGCACAAGCTCGGCTGGCAGCCGGTCGCCGCCGGCCTCCTCGCCGTCGCCCACCCCCACGAACTGGCCCCCCTCCAGCAGCGCGCCCACTACCTGAACGCCGACGACGACACCGACGCCGGCTTCCCCGACCTCCTCGGACGCTCCCTGCGCACCACGCGCCGTCCCGACATCCTGAAGATCGCCGTCACCCTGAGAACACTCGGCCGCGGCGGTCTCGGCGCCCTCGTCGACCAGGTCTGCGCCCTCGCCCGCGAGTTCGCCGCGCTCGTCCGCGAGCACCCCGGTTTCGCGCTGTACGACCGGCCCGACATCAGCACCGTCCTGTTCCGCCCGGCCGAGGCCGACGACACCGCCGTGGCCACCGCGCGCCGCAGGCTGCTGTACGAGGGTCGCGCCGTCCTCGGCCGCGCCCGGCTCGACGGCCGCCTCTGGCTCAAGGCCACCTTCCTCAACCCCCACACCCGGCCGGACGACCTGGCCCGCCTGCTCGCACTCGTCGAACTCGCCGCACTCGCCGAAGGAAGCACCCCCGGATGACCCACCCCCCACGCCGCGACCCCGTTTCCCCGCGCGACCTGGTCGGCATCGGCATCGGCCCCTGCAACCTCTCCCTGGCCGCGCTCGCCCAGCCGCTCGCCGAACTCGACGCGGTGTTCTACGAACAGCGTCCCGGCTTCGACTGGCACCCCGGGCTGCTCATCGACGGCGCCACCGTCCAGGTGCCGTTCCTCGCCGACCTGGTGACCCTCGCCGACCCCACCAGCCCCTGGAGCTTCCTCAACTACCTCAGGAGCCGCGAGCGGCTCTTCCCGTTCTACTTCGCCGAGCGCTTCCACATCCAGCGCGCCGAGTACGACGCCTACTGCCGCTGGGTCGCGCAGCAGCTGCCCGGGCTGCACTTCCGCCACCAGGTCGACGCCGTCCGCTGGAACCCCGAGCGGGACGTGTTCGAGGTCGACCACACCCAGCTCGACGCCGACGGCGAGGCCGAGGCCCTCGGCCGTACGCACACCCGCAACGTCGTCCTCGGCATCGGCACCGCCCCCTACGTGCCCGACCCCCTCAGGCCCCTGGTGGACGCGCCCGGTGCGCCCGTCCTCCACGCCGCCGACTACCTCGACCACCGCGACACCGTGCTCGCCGCCGGGCATGTCACCGTGGTCGGCTCCGGACAGTCCGGCGCCGAGGTCTTCCTCGACCTGCTGCGCCACCGCCCGGCCGGCCGCGAAGGGCTGCACTGGATCGGCCGGACGGAGGCGTTCGCGCCGATGGAGTACTCCAAGCTGGGCCTGGAGCACTTCACGCCCGACTACACCCGCTACTTCCACGCCCTAGCCGAGCCCGTCCGGGACCGGCTCGTCGCCGCCCAGTGGCAGCTTCACAAGGGCATCGACGCGGGTACCCTCGCCGCCATCCACGACGAGCTGTACCGCCGCTGTCCGGACGGCGGCTGGCCCGACGCGGTGCTCACCCCCGGCGTCCGCGTCCGCACCGCCGGCCGGATCGCCACCACCCAGGTGGAACTCCATCTGGAACACCTCCAGCAGGGCAGCCGGTCCCGGCTCACCACCGACGCCGTCGTCCTCGCCACCGGCTACCGCGAGCGTCCCCTCGGCCGCATCCTGGCCGGGCTCGACCCCTACATCCGCCGGGACGGCAGCGGACGCCCGCGGATCGACGAGCGGTTCAGGCTCGTCCTGGACCCCTCGGTCACCGGCTCGGTCCACGTCCAGAACGCCGAACTGCACACGCACGGCGTCGGCGCACCCGACCTCGGCCTGGCCGCCTGGCGCAGCGCCACCATCCTCAACTCGCTCACCGGCAAGGAGGTGTATCCGCTCGCCGCCCGTACGGCCTTCACCAGTTTCGGACTGCGGGAACCCGCGGGCCGGGTCCCGCAGAGCAGACCCGCCGGGCGGCTGACCCCGCTGGTCGAGGGCAGGTGAACCGCCGTAGTCCCTAGAAGACCGGTGTGCCGTTGCGCACCAGCTTCCAGTCCACCGACGCGAAGTCCTTCGGGTCCAGGACACCCTTGGCGGTGACCCACTCCGCGATCCGGGTGCGGATCTCCGTGGACTCCGACCACAGCTCCTTGGCGGTGGCGACGTACGGGAAGGCGCCGCCGCCGTTGGCGCGGTAGTTGTTCACCGCGAGCACGAACTGCTGGGCGTCGTCCAGCGCGGCCCCCTGGAACGTCAGGTTCCTGATCCGCGATCCGGCCGGCTGGGCGATGTCGATGTCGTACGACAGGCCGGAGACGTAGTCGTAGTTGTAGTCGGGGCGGCCACCGGCGTTGGTCAGCTTCTCGACGTCCACCGGGGCGTCGGCGGCCGTCTGGACGTAGTACTCCGCCGAGTACTCCAGGTAGGCGCGCACCTGGGCACCCGTCAGCAGCTTGGCCACCAGGGTGTTGTCGTACACGTACAGGCTCGACAGGCCCCGGATGGTGACGTCGCCGGCCGGGATCTCGGAGGTCCGGGAGAACGGCGAGGCCTGGGCGATCACCGGCAGCGAGGCGTACTCGGTGCCCGCGAGGGCCGCCTTGACCACGTCCTCCTGGACCTTGGTGATCAGGTCGATGATGGGGGCGTCCTTGTAGCGGGCCTCCACCGTGGTCAGGGCCTCGGTGGCCCGGCCCACGACCTGGTTGACGTACGCGACGACCTTCTTGTGCTCGTCGGTGAGCAGCTTGGTGATCCTGGGGTCGTCGGCGACGGAGCTGGAGTCGCGCAGCGAGGCGGAGACCGACTCGACCTCCCAGCGGCCCTTGCAGAACACCAGCTCGATGTCGAACAGGGTGAGCCGCTCGGCGTAGCACAGCGGCTCGGACAGGACGACGGTCCTGCCGGTCCCGTCGTTGACGACCTTCAGTTCCGGGATCTCCAGGTGCGCGTGGCCCACCAGGATCGCGTCGATGCCGGGCACCTGCCGGGCCACGTCGGCGGCCGCGTTCTCCACGTACGGCACCTGGTCGCCGTACGACGACGTGCCCGACGTACCCGAGTGCGCCGAGACGACGACCACGTCCGCGCCCATCGACCTCAGTTTCGGCACCCACTTGGCGGCCTGCTCCACCAGGCCCGGGAACGCCAGCTTGCCCTGCACGTACGCCTTGTCCCAGATCGCGATGCCCGGGTTGGTCAGACCGAGCACGGCCACCCTGACCGGCCTGGCGCCCGGCACGTGGAACGTCTTCATGACGTACGGCGGGAAGGCGGGCCGCAGCGTCTTCGCGTCCACCGCGTTGGCGCCGAGCAGCGGGAAGCGCAGCTGCGACTCGAACGTGCGCAGCGTCTCGATGCCGTAGTTGAACTCGTGGTTGCCGAGCGCCGCCGCGTCGTACCCGATCGCGTTCATCGCCTGGGCCATCGGGTGCACCGGGCCGCCCTTGGCGGTGATCGGGTCGACCTTGGCGTAGTAGTAGGCCAGCGGGGTGCCCTGGATGGTGTCACCGGCGTCCAGCAGCAGGGTGTTGCGGCGGCCCTTCTCCGCGCGCACCTGCTCCACCAGGGTGGAGATACGGGCGAGCCCCATGGCGTTGCCCGCCTTGTCGGCGTACTCCGCGTCCTTGAAGTAGTCCCAGTTGAAGACGTGGCCGTGCAGGTCGGTGGTGCCCATGACGGTCAGGGAGTACCGCTTGGCGGGGTGCTGGGGCTTCCCGCCGTCCGCCGCCCGGGCCGCCGGAGTCGCCGCCGCTCCGGCGACCGCCGCTCCCGCTCCGGTGGCGGCGGACTTCTTCAGGAACTTCCGGCGGTTCAGCGGCATTCTCGGTCTCCTTGGCGCATGGTCGACGACGCGCGTAGATTCTGACCTGAGCATGACCTGTGTCAACAGGTCCGGCAGGTTGCGATCTGATGACCATCGCTCATCGGAGCGCACCAGCACTCAATTCAACACTTGTCAATATCCCTTTGCCGAAAGTCTGTTGAGTAGTCACGCGGGGCCAATTCTCTACCCGCGGGTAAGGCCTAGGCTCGACGTATGCGCCGAGCAAAGATCGTCTGTACTCTGGGGCCCGCCACCGACTCGTACGACCAGATCAAGGCACTGGTCGAGGCCGGAATGGACGTCGCCCGGTTCAACCTCAGCCACGGCACCCAGGCCGAGCACGAGGAGCGTTATCAGCGGGTGCGCAAGGCGGCCGACGAGACAGGCCGCAGCGTCGGAATCCTCGCCGACCTTCAGGGCCCGAAGATCCGGCTCGGCCGCTTCGCCGAAGGACCGGTAATGCTTGAACGCGGCGACCTCTTCACCGTCACCGTGGAGGACGGCGTCGAGGGGGACCGCCACCGGTGCGGCACCACCTACGCCGGGCTCGCCGCCGACGTCACCCCCGGTGAGCGCATCCTCGTCGACGACGGCAAGGTCTGCCTGGAGGTCACCGCGGTCGACGGCCCCCGCGTGCACACGCGGGTCGTCGAGGGCGGCGTCGTCTCCGACCACAAGGGGCTGAACCTCCCCGGCGTCGCCGTCTCCGTCCCCGCCCTGTCCGGCAAGGACGAGGACGACCTGCGCTGGGCGCTGCGCACCGGCTTCGACCTGATCGCCCTCTCCTTCGTCCGCAGCGGCCGGGACGCCGAGGACGTCCACCGGATCATGGAGGAGGAGGGCCGCCGTCTGCCCCTGATCGCCAAGATCGAGAAGCCGCAGGCCGTGGAGAACCTCGACGGCATCGTCGCCGCCTTCGACGCGCTGATGGTCGCGCGCGGCGACCTGGGCGTGGAGATGCCGCTGGAGGAGGTGCCGATCGTGCAGAAGCGCGCGGTCAAGCTGGCCAGGCGCAACGCCAAGCCGGTGATCGTCGCCACCCAGATGCTCGACTCGATGATCGACAACTCGCGGCCGACCCGCGCCGAGGCGTCCGACGTGGCCAACGCGGTGCTGGACGGCACGGACGCGGTCATGCTCTCCGGCGAGACCAGCGTCGGCAAGTACCCGGTCGAGACCGTGCGCACCATGGCGAAGATCGTCGCGGCGGCCGAGGAGGACATGCTGGCCAAGGGCCTCCCGCCGCTGACCGAGCAGAACAAGCCGCGCACCCAGGGCGGCGCGGTGGCCCGGGCCGCCGCCGAGATGGGCGACTTCCTCGGCGCGAGGTTCCTGGTGGCGTTCACCCAGTCGGGAGACACCGCCCGCCGGCTCTCCCGCTACCGCTCGCCGATCCCGCTCCTCGCCTTCACCCCCGAGCCGGCCACCCGTTCCCAGCTCAGCCTCACCTGGGGCGCCGAGACCTTCCTCGGCCCGCACGTCGAGTCCACGGACGCCATGGTCGAACAGGTGGACGAGCTGCTGCTGAAGTACGGCCGCTGCCGGAAGGGCGACGTCGTGGTGATCACGGCGGGTTCCCCGCCCGGTGTCTCCGGCTCGACCAACCTGGTCCGGGTGCATCACATCGGCGAGGACGACAGCCCGAAGTAGATACGACAAAGGGCCCCTCACCCGAGGGGCCCTCTTCAACGCTGACCTTGTGAACCAAGGAAAAGTGCCCCGGGTCGGACTCGAACCGACACTGTACGGGTTTTGAATCCGTTGCCTGCTGCCAATTGGGCTACCGGGGCTCGCAGGATCGAAGGTTCCCCCTGACCCTCCGCGCGTCCACCATACCGTAGCTAGGTAGGCTCTTGTCAGCAGCGCCCCTGCCCCGAACGAGGAGCCCCCGTGACCGCCGAGTCGCCCCAGCCCGTAGACGTGCCCGACGAGGACAAGTCGCACGTGCCTCCGCTGACGACCCGCGTCGTCATCGCCGAGGACGAGGCCCTGATCCGGCTGGACCTGAAAGAGATGCTCGAGGAAGAGGGGTACACCGTCGTCGGCGAGGCCGGGGACGGTGAGCAGGCCGTCGAGCTGGCCCGCGAGCACAAGCCGGACCTGGTCATCCTGGATGTGAAGATGCCCAAGCTGGACGGCATCTCCGCGGCCGAGAAGATCGCCGAGGAGTCGATCGCGCCGGTCCTGATGCTCACCGCGTTCTCGCAGCGCGACCTCGTCGAGCGCGCCCGTGACGCGGGTGCCATGGCGTACCTGGTGAAGCCGTTCAGCAAGAGCGACGTCGTCCCGGCGATCGAGATGGCCGTCTCCCGGTTCACCGAGCTGAAGCAGCTGGAGCAGGAGGTCGCCGACCTCACCCAGCGGCTGGAGACCCGCAAACTGGTCGACCGCGCGAAGTCCGTCCTCCAGACGGAGTACGGCCTGACCGAGCCGGCCGCCTTCCGCTGGATCCAGAAGACCTCCATGGACCGGCGCATGTCGATGCAGCAGGTCGCCGAGGCGGTCATCGCGGACAGCGAGGAGAAGAAGTCCGCGAAGAACGACTGACGCCTGACGCCCGCCCCGGGACCGACGAGTGCCCCGCGCCCGGAAGGGACGCGGGGCACTCGCGCGACCGGCCTAGGGTCTTTCGTTCGGATCGGGCCGGATCAGGGAGCGGGTCCTGGTGCCGTGCATCGCAAGGCGGAGGAGGGCGCCATGGCGGAGCCATGGCAACCGACGACAACGCGGCGAGGCGCGGTGCCAGGGCCCGCGAGCCCGGCATGATCCGAACGAGAGGGCCTAGTCCTCGCCGAGATAGGCCTTCCGCACCGACTCGTCGTGCAGCAGGTCCTGCCCCGTGCCGGACAGGGCGATACTGCCGACCTCCATGACATGACCCTGGTCGGCGAGCGAGAGCGCCGCCTGGGCGTTCTGCTCGACCAGCAGGATCGTCGTGCCCTGGGCCTTCAGCTCGGCGATCGTCGCCATGATCTTCTGCATCATGATCGGCGACAGACCCATCGACGGCTCGTCCAGCATCAGCAGTTTCGGCTGGGACATCAGCGCCCTGCCCATCGCCAGCATCTGCTGCTCACCGCCCGAGAGGGTGCCCGCGGCCTGCTTGCGGCGCTCCCCGAGGATGGGGAACAGGTCGTAGGCGCGCTGGATGTCCTTCTCGATGCCCGGCTTGTCGTTGCGCAGGAACGCGCCGAGGCGCAGGTTGTCCTCGATGCTCATGCGCGGGAAGATGTGCCGCCCCTCGGGGGAGTGGGCGAGGCCCAGCGAGACCACCTGGTGGGCCGGAACCTTCTTCAGCGACCTGCCGTTGAACCTGATCTGACCGCCGACCGGCTTCAGCAGGCCGGACAGCGTGCGCAGGGTGGTGGTCTTGCCGGCGCCGTTGGTGCCGATGAGGGTGACCACCTGACCCGCCTCGACCTTGAAGGAGATGCCCTTGACGGCCTCGATCTTGCCGTAGGCGACCCTCAGGTCCTCGACTTCCAGCAGTGCGGTCATCGGTCGTCCTCCTTGCCGGGCGCGGCGTCCGTCGTGGTCCCGGCGTGCGCCTCGGCGGCCTCCACCTCGGCCGCCTCCTCGGCGCCGGGCGCGTCCTCGAAGGGCTCGCCGAGATAGGCCGCGATGACGCGCTCGTCGCCCTGGACGGTCGCGCTGTCACCCTCGATCAGTTTCTCGCCCTGCACGAGTACGGCCACGCGGTCGCACAGGTTGAAGATGAACCGCATGTCGTGCTCGATGACGAGGACGGCGATGCCCATGTCCCGGATGGCGAAGACCAGTTCCTCGGTGACCCGGGTCTCCTGCGGGTTCATGCCGGCCGTCGGCTCGTCGAGCAGCAGCAGACCGGGCTCGCTCGCCAGGGCGCGGGCGATCTCCAGCTTGCGCTGCTCGCCGTAGGGCAGGTTGCGGGCGAGATGCTCGGCCTTGTGGTCCAGGCCCACGAACCGCAGCAGTTCCAGGGCCCGTTCCCGGGAGGCCTTCTCGGCCCGGTGGAAGCCGGGGCCGCGCAGCACGGCCGACCAGAAGCCCTCCTTGGTACGGGTGTGCCGGCCGACGAGCACGTTCTCCAGGACCGTCATGTTGGCGAACAGCCGGATGTTCTGGAACGTCCGCGCGATGCCGGCCGCGGTGACCTTGAACGACTTGGGCGGCAGGACGGTGCCCTTGTAGCGGACCTCGCCCTCGGTGGGGACGTACAGGCCGGTCAGGCAGTTGAAGAAGGTCGTCTTGCCGGCGCCGTTCGGGCCGATCAGGCCGACGATCTCGCCGGCGTTGACGGTGAGGTCGACGCCGCGTACGGCGGTCAGACCGCCGAAGCGCATGGTCACGCCGCGGGCGTCGAGGACGGTCTCGCCGGGCCGGGTGGCGCCGGAGGCGGTGTCCTTCGTGGTGGTGTCGGTGGTCATGGTGGTCAGGCCCCCGCCTTCGTCAGGAGGGTGGGTGCTTCCGCCTCTTCGTGGAACTCGAGCTGGCGGCGGCGGTTGGGGATGAGGCCCTCGGGGCGGAACCGCATCAACAGGACCAGCGCGAGACCGAAGGCGAAGAGCTGGTAGTTGCCGAGGAACTGGAGCTTGTTCGGGATCAGGAAGAGCAGGGCCGCGCCGATCAGCGGACCGCTGATGGTGCCCATGCCGCCGAGGACGACCGCGGCGAGCAGGAACGCGGAGTTGGGCGGGATGGGACCGGCGAACAGGTACTGCTCGGGCGTCACCGTGTAGGTGACGTGGGCCTGGACGGTGCCCGCGAGACCGGCGAGCGAGGCGCCGACGGCGAAGGCGATCAGCTTGACCCGGAAGCCGTTGATGCCCATGGCGAGCGCGGCGGTCTCGTCCTCCCGGATGGCCACCCAGGCGCGTCCGATGCGGGAGTTGCCGCTGCGCCGGAAGACCAGCACCACGATCGCGGTGATGACCAGCATCAGGAAGAAGTAGTTGGCGAACCGGCCGATGGTGAAGCCGCCCATGTCGTGCTGGGTACCGAAGTCGAAGCCGAGGACGTCGAGGTTCGGGATCGACGAAATACCGTTCGAGCCGTTGGTGAGGTCGGGCCCGGAGGTGCCGTCGAGGTTGTTCGCCGTGATGCGGAAGATCTCACCGAAGCCGAGGGTGACGATGGCGAGGTAGTCGCCGCGCAGCCGCAGCGTCGGGGCGCCGATCAGCACGCCGAAGACGAGCGAGGCGGCGGCACCGACCAGGACGGCCGCCCAGAACGGGAAGTGCACGTGGAACGGCGAGCTGGGCGAGCCGGAGACCAGGGCCGCCGCGTAGGCGCCGACGCCGAGGAAGGCGACGTAACCGAGGTCGAGGAGGCCGGCGAGGCCGACGACGATGTTCAGGCCGAGGGCGACGGTGGCGAAGATCAGGATGTAGACGCCGAGGGTCGCGTACTGGTCGTTCGTCTGGGTGAAGGGGAACAGCGCCGCCGCGACGAACGCGCCGCAGGTGGTGATGTTCTGGTGCCGGGAGGTGATCTGCGAGGCCTGCGAGATCAGCCCCGCCTTGTTGAGGGCGGCGAAGCCGAGGCCCGCGGTGATCAGGAAGCCGACGAACAGTTCGTCGTACTCGGTGCCGATGCCGTAGGTGAAGACGGTCAGACCGAGTCCGAGGACCGCGACGATGATCAGGATCTCGGCGTACGACGGCAGGGGGCCCACGGGCCGCGCGGGACCGGCGGCGAAGACCGCCTTGACCGTCTCCCACTGGTACGCGAGGCGGTGCTTGAACTTCTCCAGGCCGCTGTCGTCGGGGTCGGCCGGTTCCGGCTCGGGCCGCTGGAACGGCAGGGCCAGGGCGCCGGCGAGGGCGGCGAGGCTGGCGACGGCGACGAGGAAGCCGCCGGGCTCGAGGTTGACGAGGCCGCCGAGTTCGGTACTGATCGCGAGGACCGTGTACCAGCTGGTGGCGAAGGTGCCCAGGGTGGCGAACCGCAGGGCCGCGCCGGGCCCTGCGGGCACCAGCCGGTCCAGGCCCCGGACGCCGTAGGCCGCCAGGGCGAACAGGGTGGCGAGGAGCGCGCCGATGAGGACGAGGACCTGGAGGCCGCCCGGGTAGCCGTAGACGGTGAGGTCGCCGGGGAAGTCCTGGGTCCACGTCCAGGCGAGGAAGGTGGACACGACCGTCAGCACGCTGCCGCCGAGGGCGAGGGCACGGCCGGCCTTCTCCGGCAGGGGCAGCAGACCGGACGGGGCGGGGGCCGCGGCGGCGCCGGGGGTGTCGGGGGTGTCGGGTGCGGTGGTCTGTGTGGTCATCGGTCTCACGCCCTGTCCGCGACGCGCTCGCCGAGCAGGCCCTGTGGCCTGAACAGCAGTACGAGGATGAGGAGTACGAAGGCCCAGACGTCGGCCCAGGACTGGCTGCCGAACTTGTCCATGCCCGGGATGTCGGCGATGTAGGCGGTGGCCAGGGTCTCGGCCACGCCGAGGACCACACCGCCGAT
This sequence comes from Streptomyces sp. NPDC014991, assembly GCF_043080665.1. Taxonomy (NCBI): domain Bacteria; kingdom Bacillati; phylum Actinomycetota; class Actinomycetes; order Kitasatosporales; family Streptomycetaceae; genus Streptomyces; species Streptomyces sp. NPDC014991. Next base: position 74,333 of record NZ_JBIBVY010000001.1, on the reverse strand, counting down.
CATGGCGCCGTAGATGTTGCCGATGCCGCCGAGGACGGCCGCGGTGAACGCCTTGAGACCGAGGATGAAGCCCATACGGAAGTTGATCTCGCCGTACTTCAGGCCGTAGGCGACGGCTCCGACCGCGGCGAACGCGGCGCCCAGGGCGAACGCGATCACGATGATGCGGTCGGTGTTGACGCCCATCAGCTTGGCGGTGTCCGGGTCCTGCGCGGTGGCCTGCATACCGCGGCCGGTGCGGGTCTTCATCACGAAGTAGGCGAGGACGGCCATGCTGAGGGGTGCCGCGACGACCAGGAAGATGTCACCGGTCTGGATGGTGACGCTGCCGATCTCGAAGGGGCCGCCCTCGATCTGCGGGAAGGTGCGCGCGGACTTGGCCTCCGGGTACCAGGCCCACACCGCCTGCTGGAGCGCGAGGGAGAGACCGATGGCGGTGATGAGCGGGGCGAGCCGTGGGGCGTTGCGGAGAGGACGGTAGGCGAACCGTTCCGCCCCGACCGCGATGGCGACGGCGACGACGACGGCACCGACGATCATGAGTGGCAGCGCGATCCACATGGTGGTGCCGCCGGGAAGCCAGAGCCATACGGTGAGAGCGCCGAACGCTCCCGTCATGAATATCTCGCCGTGGGCGAAGTTGATGAGCTGGACAATGCCATAGACCATTGTGTAGCCGATGGCGACCAGCCCGTACATGGATCCTAGTAGCAGGCCGTTGACCAGCTGCTGCGGCAGTTCGTGCACCGCATGTCCTCCGAGCGTTCGGAAAGTTCGACGGATGTGGCCGGATGCGAGTCCGCGCGGGGCGCCAGTGGAACAGCGCCCCGCGCGGCTCTTCGGGTCGTGCGGGCGGGGGTCAGCCCGTGTAGGTACCGGACTTGACCGGCGTCCAGGCACCGTTCTTCACGGCGTAGACGGTCAGCTGCTTGTTGGTGGCGTCTCCGAACTCGTCGAAGGAGACCTTGCCGGTCACACCGTCGAAGGACACGCCCTGCATGGCCGCGGTGACCTTCGCACGGGCGTCGGAGGGAAGCTTGCCGCCGCCTGCGTCGACGACCTTCTTCACGGCCTCGATGACCGCCCAGGCGGAGTCGTAGGCGTAACCGCCGTACGCCGAGTACTCCTCCTTGTAGCCGGCGGACTTGTAGTCGTTGACGAACTGCTTGGCCGAGGGCAGGTCCTCGACCGGGGCGCCGACGGAGGTGGCGAGGTCGCCGGTGCTCTCGGCGCCCGCCAGCTTCATGAAGGTGTCGTCCTTGATGCCGTCGCCGCCGACGAGCGGGACCTTGGCGCCGGCGGCCTTGATCTGCTTGCTCAGCGGGCCGGCCTGCGGGTACTCGCCGCCGTAGTAGACGACCTGGGCGCCGGAGTTCTTGACCTTGGTGGCGACCGCGGAGAAGTCCTTGGCGTCGGGGTTGATGTGCTCGGTGCCGACCACCTTGCCGCCGAGCTTCTTGAACTCGTCGGTGAAGGTGGCGGCCAGGCCCGCGCCGTAGGTCTTCTTGTCGTCGATGACGAAGACCTTCTTCTTCTTGGCGGTGTTGTAGACGTACTGGGCGGCGAACGGGCCCTGGATGGCGTCCGTGGTCGCGGTGCGGAAGTACGCCTTGTACGGGCGGACCTTCTTGGTCTGCCAGTCCGTGCCCTGGCTCAGGGCGGGGCCGGTGTTGGCCGGGGAGACCTGGACCAGTTTGGCGTCGTCGAAGACCTTCTGCATCGACTCGGCGACCGAGGAGTTCAGCGGGCCGACGACACCGAGGACGTTCTGCTCCGACACGAACTTGGAGGCGTTCTGCTGGCCGGCCGAGGGCTGGGCCTGGTCGTCGAGGGCCTCGACCTTGAAGGTGACGCCCTTGACGAGGTTCTGCTTGTTGGCGTTCTTGGCGGCGAGGTCCGCCGAGTTCTTGATGCCGAGGCCCATGGCGGACAGGTCGCCGGTCAGCGGAGCGTCGACGCCGATGACGACGGTGGTGCCGCCGTCACCCTTGCCGGAGTCCGAGCCCTTGTCGCCGCTGTCGCGCGAGCCGCAGGCGGTGAGGGTGAGCGCTCCCGCCGCCAGCGCGGCGGTGATGGCGATAAGCGAACCTTGACGCACGATCAGTCCTTTCCCCAGGCACAACCGCCTCCCCATGGAAGCGGCCGAGTCGCGCGCCGCGCTGAAGTGAGATTCCGATGGCGCGGTGACTGGCCGTGACTCTAGGCGTGTGTGGGGAACGTGGAGGAGGGTCTGGCCAAGGCTGTGACGCTCTTGTTATGACACGGCGTAATGCAGAGCGGTACGACGTGGGGGGAACGGACGAATTAAGACGGATTCGCGCTGTCCGCATTCTGAGAACCCGCAGGACCTGCCATGATCCATCCAGGCGTCTCGGTCGTTTTGCTGATTACCGAATCCTGTTGCCGCAGGCTACTTCCACGGCGTGGGAGAGATGCTGTGCGTAACGGCCGCCGAGGATGAAGCTCTGTATCTGTATTGCGCGCGCATTACGCAGGGTTACGTCCAGGAAAGGAAGCCCCGCATGCCAGGGGACTTCTCCGCATTTCGTCACGTGCATGGTCACCGTGATCTCGCGCGCCGAACCCGCGCCGGTCCGCCACGGAGCCGGTGGACGCGTCGTCAGGGACAGCCCCGCGTACGGCTGGGTCACGCGCGTCACGGTGACCGGCGGTCCCGCGGTCACGCCGAACAGGACCGCGAAGCTGAAACTGCGCGGCGGGGCGTCGGCCGGAGGGACCCGGTCCCCCAGGTAGGCCACGTCCACCACCTGGGCGGGATACGGCACCTCGGGGCGCGGCCGAGCGGGGCGCGGGGGCGGCTGCTGCGGCCGGGTGGCGTAGAGCGCGCCGCCGGCCCCGAGGAGGGCGGTCGCGGTGGCCAGCGCCACGGTGGCCCGCCGGTGGCGGGCGTACCGGGCGGCAACGGCCGCGCGCGTCCGGCCGGCCGGACGCGCGCCCCGGGGGCGCCGCGTGTCCCGCGCGCACGTGCCCTCACCGGGCTCCGGCGGGCCGACGCCGCTCATGTCCAGGGGCCTTCGCTCGGGGGGCCGTGGCGGTACCGCTCGGCGCACGCCCGGCTCGCCCGACGGTCGATCACCATGTCGGCCGCCGCGGCTCCTTCGCGCCGCAGGGTGACGCGCGCGGCGTCCACGACGTCCCTCAGGATCTGGTACTGCCCATGGGACAGGCCCATCGACTGGTAGTCGCCGTAGGTGTCACCGTCGAGCGCCCTGCGTGACCAGTACGCGATGATCCTGGTGCACAGGCCGGTGCCGGAGGCCGCGGAGGGCGACGCCGGTGCCGGGGCGGACGCGGATGTGGGCGGGGTGCCCGAGGGCGGGTGCGCGGAGCGGTCCGTGGTGCCCGGGGGCGGGTGCGCGGAGCCGTCGGGTCCGCCACAGCCCGTCGCGCACAGCCACACCGGCACCGCCAGCAGCCCGCACACCAGGAACCTCACCCCCGGCCGGGGGCCTCCTCGCCGTCCCATGTGCCGAAGCTAAGGGGAGGGACGGCGGGGTGCAACGCTCGGGCGGGGACGGGCTCAGCTTCCGGCGGACGGCGCGGGCGTCCCCTCGTCCTGCCGCGTGTCCCGCAGCAGACAGGTCAGCCGGGCGGTGCAGACCCGCCGGTCCTCCTCGTCGCTGATCACGATCTCGTACGTCGCCGTCGACCGGCCCCGGTGCACCGGCGTGGCCACGCCCGTCACCAGGCCCGAGCGGACCCCCCGGTGGTGCGTGCAGTTCAGGTCCACACCGACCGCGATCTTCGAGCTGCCGCCGTGCAGCATCGAGCCGACCGAGCCGAGGGTCTCCGCCAGCACCGCTGACGCGCCGCCGTGCAGCAGGCCGTACGGCTGGGTGTTGCCCTCCACCGGCATGGTCCCGACGACCCGGTCCGCCGAGGCCTCCAGGATCTGTACGCCCATGCGCGTGCCGAGATGACCGGCCGAGAACAGGGCCGGCAGGTCGACACCGAGCGCCGCGTACTCGTCGAGGATCTCCTGCGGGAACTTCACTCGCTGCTGCTCACCCATCGGCCGCTCCGTTCGTCCACCTGTCTGCTGCTGAGCAAACGCTCAGTCGGTCGCCGATTGTTCCAGACGGCTCCCGGCGTCCCCGGTGCGGCCTTCGAGGCGGACGACGACGGACTTGCTGGCCGGGGTGTTGCTGGTGTCGGCGGTGGCGTCCAGCGGCACCAGCACGTTCGTCTCGGGGTAGTACGCCGCCGCGCACCCGCGCGCCGTCGGATAGAGCACCACCCGGAAACCGGGCGCCCGCCGCTCCACCCCGTCCCGCCACTCGCTCACCAGGTCGACGTACGCCCCCTCGGCGACCCCCAGCGCCCGCGCGTCCTCGGGATGCACCAGCACCACCCGGCGCCCGCCCGTGATGCCGCGGTACCGGTCGTCCAGCCCGTAGATCGTGGTGTTGTACTGGTCGTGCGAGCGCAGCGTCTGCAGCAGCAGCCGGCCCTCGGGCAGCGCGGGGTACTCCACCGGCGCCGCCGTGAAGTTCGCCCTGCCCGTGGCGGTCGGGAAGCGGCGCTCGTCGCGCGGGGCGTGCGGCAGCGCGAAACCGCCGGGCCGGGCCACGCGCGCGTTGAAGTCCTCGAAACCGGGGATCACCCGCGCGATGCGGTCCCGGATCGCCGCGTAGTCCCTCTCGAACTCCTCCCACGGCACGACGCTGCGGCCGCCGAGCACCCGGCGCGCCAGGCCGCAGACGATGGCCGGCTCGGACCGCAGATGCGGGCTCGCGGGCTTCAGCCGCCCGCGCGAGGCGTGCACCATGCCCATCGAGTCCTCGACCGTCACGAACTGCTCACCGCTCTCACGCACATCACGCTCGGTGCGGCCCAGGGTCGGCAGGATCAGCGCCCGCGCGCCGGTGACCACGTGCGAGCGGTTCAGCTTGGTGGACACGTGCACGGTCAGCCGCGCGCGCCGCATCGCGGCCTCGGTGACCTCGGTGTCGGGGGAGGCGGAGACGAAGTTGCCGCCCATGGCGAAGAAGACCTTCGCCTCACCGTCGCGCAGCGCGCGGATGGCCCGTACGACGTCGAGGCCGTGCTCGCGCGGCGGCGCGAACCCGAACTCCTTCTCCAGGGCGTCCAGGAAGGCCGGGGCGGGCCGCTCGAAGATGCCCATGGTGCGGTCACCCTGGACGTTGCTGTGCCCACGCACCGGGCACACGCCCGCGCCCGGACGGCCGATGTTTCCGCGCAGCAGCAGGAAGTTGACCACCTCTCGGATGGTCGGGACGGCGTGCTTGTGCTGGGTGAGGCCCATGGCCCAGCACACGATGGTCCGCCGCGAGGCGAGGACCATGCGCAGCGCCTGCTCGATCTCCGCGCGCGTGAGACCGGTCGCCGCGAGGGTCTCCTCCCAGTCGGCGGCACGCGCGGCCTCGGCGAACTCCTCGAACCCGTGCGTGTGTTCGCGCACGAACTCCTCGTCGACCGCGCCGTCCGTCTCCAGGACCAGCTTGTTGAGGAGCCGGAAGAGCGCCTGGTCGCCGCCGATGCGGATCTGGAGGAACAGGTCGGTGAGCGAGGCGCCCTTGAGGAGGCCCTGCGGGGTCTGCGGGTTCCTGAAGCGCTCCAGGCCCGCCTCGGGCAGCGGGTTGACGCTGATGACGCGCGCGCCGTTGGCCTTGGCCTTCTCCAGCGCGGACAGCATGCGCGGATGGTTCGTGCCCGGGTTCTGGCCCGCGACGATGATCAGATCGGCCTGGTACAGGTCCTCCAGCAGGACGCTGCCCTTGCCGATGCCGATGGTCTCGTTCAGCGCGGACCCCGACGACTCGTGGCACATGTTGGAGCAGTCCGGCAGGTTGTTCGTACCCAGCTCACGCGCGAAGAGCTGGTACAGGAACGCTGCCTCGTTGCTGGTACGGCCCGACGTGTAGAAGACGGCCTCGTCCGGGGAGCCGAGGGCGGCGATCTCCTCGGCGATGATGTCGAAGGCCCGGTCCCAGCCGACCGGCTCGTAGTGCGTGCCCCCTTCGGGGAGGTACACGGGGTGCGTGAGCCGGCCCTGCTGGCCCAGCCAGTAGCCGCTGCGGCCGGCGAGGTCCGCGACCGGGTGCGCGGCGAAGAACTCGGGCGTGACCCGCCGCAGGGTGGCCTCCTCGGCCACCGCCTTCGCGCCGTTCTCGCAGAACTCCGCCGCGTGCCGGTGCTCCGGCTCCGGCCAGGCACAGCCCGGGCAGTCGAAGCCGTCCTTCTGGTTCACCCGCAGCAGCGTCAGCGCGGTGCGCCGCACCCCCATCTGCTGCTGAGCGACACGCAGCGTGTGCCCGATGGCCGGCAGCCCCGCCGCAGCGTGCTTCGGCTCCCCGACCTGCGGAGCGTCCTGGACCGGATCACCCTTGGGCGGCTTCGTCGCCATCGCACGCTCCCCTTCGACTGCGTGTGACAAGTACGCCGACGATCCTCCCACGGCCCACTGACAACGCCGCCGGGCGGGCCGGGGGGAGGCGGGGCCGAGACGCCCGGTCCGGACTGTCGGTGCGGCGTGGCAGGATCGGGGACGTGGCAGAAACAGCATCGAAGCAGACCGACAAGACCTCCGGCGGCACGCGTCCCCGGCTGATGCTCATGGACGGGCACTCGCTGGCCTACCGCGCGTTCTTCGCGCTGCCCGCGGAGAACTTCACCACCGCGACCGGCCAGCCGACGAACGCGATCTACGGCTTCGCGTCGATGCTGGCGAACACCCTGCGTGACGAGGCGCCCACGCACTTCGCGGTCGCCTTCGACGTCTCGCGCAAGACCTGGCGCTCCGAGCGGTTCACCGAGTACAAGGCGAACCGCTCCAAGACCCCGGACGAGTTCAAGGGGCAGGTGGAGCTGATCGGCGAGCTGCTCGACGCGATGCACGCGCAGCGCTTCGCCGTCGAGGGTTTCGAGGCCGACGACATCATCGCCACCCTCGCCACCCAGGCCGAGGCCGAGGGCTTCGAGGTGCTGATCGTCACCGGCGACCGCGACTCCTTCCAGCTGGTCACCGAGCACACGACGGTGCTCTACCCCACGAAGGGCGTCTCGGAGCTGACCCGGTTCACCCCGGAGAAGGTGCTCGAGAAGTACGGCTTGACACCCGCCCAGTACCCGGACTTCGCAGCCCTGCGCGGCGACCCCTCCGACAACCTCCCCGGCATCCCCGGCGTCGGCGAGAAGACGGCCGCCAAGTGGATCAACCAGTTCGGCTCGTTCGCGGAGCTGGTGGAGCGGGCCGACGAGGTCAAGGGCAAGGCCGGGCAGAACCTCCGCGACCACCTGGAGTCGGTCAAGCTCAACCGCGTCCTCACCGAGCTGGAGCGCCAGGTCGAGCTGCCCAGGGCGGTCACCGAGCTGGAGCGGGCCCCGTACGACCGCAAGGCCGTCGCGATGGTCCTGGACACCCTGGAGATCCGCAACCCGTCCCTGCGTGAACGCCTCTTCGCCGTCGACCCCGGCACGGAGGAGGCCGAGGCCACCCCGGTCGCCACCGACGGCGTCGAGATCGACGGCAGCATCCTGCACACCGGCGAGCTGGCCCCCTGGCTCGCCGAGCACGGCGCCGGCACCCTGGGCGTCGCCACCGTCGGCACCTGGGCGCTGGGCGCCGGCTCGGTCGCCGAGGTGGCCCTCGCCGCGGCCGGGGGAGCGGCGGTCTGGTTCGACCCGTCCGAGCTGGACGAGGCCGACGAGAACGCCTTCGCGGCCTGGCTGGCCGACGCCGGCCGCCCCAAGGTGTTCCACGACGTCAAGAGCGCCATGCGCGTCCTCGCCGAGCACGGCTGGAGCGTCGAGGGTGTGCGCATGGACACCGCGCTCGCCGCGTACCTGGTCAAGCCGGGCCGCCGCTCCTTCGACCTGGACGCGCTGTCCATGGAGTACCTGCACCGCGAGCTGGCCCCCGCCGCCGCGGCCGACGGCCAGCTGGCCTTCGGCGCGGACGACGGCGCCGAGGCCGAGGCCCTGATGATCCAGGCCCGCGCGGTCCTCGACCTGGGCGAGGCCTTCGAGGTCCGGCTGGCGGAGGTGGGCGCCGCCGACCTGCTCCGCGACATGGAGCTGCCCACGTCCGCGCTGCTCGCCCGCATGGAGCGGCACGGTATCGCGGCGGACCGCGCGCACCTCGACGCGATGGAGCAGATGTTCGCCGGCGCAGTGCAGCAGGCCGTGAAGGAGGCGCACGCGGCGGCCGGTCACGAGTTCAACCTGGGCTCGCCCAAGCAGCTCCAGGAGGTCCTCTTCGGCGAGCTGGCCCTGCCGAAGACGAAGAAGACCAAGACCGGCTACACCACCGACGCCGACGCCCTGGCCTGGCTCGCCGCCCAGACCGACAACGAACTGCCGGTGATCATGCTCCGGCACCGGGAGCAGGCCAAGCTCCGCGTCACCGTCGAGGGCCTGATCAGGACCATCGCGGGCGACGGCCGCATCCACACCACCTTCAACCAGACGGTGGCCGCGACCGGCCGGCTCTCCTCCACGGACCCGAACCTCCAGAACATCCCGGTCCGCACCGACGAGGGCCGGGCGATCCGCCGGGGCTTCGTGGTCGGCGCGGGCTTCGAGTCCCTCATGACCGCCGACTACAGCCAGATCGAGCTCCGGGTGATGGCCCACCTCTCCGAGGACGCGGGCCTCATCGAGGCGTTCACCTCCGGGGAGGACCTGCACACCACGGCCGCCTCCCAGGTGTTCGGCGTCGAGCGGGACGCCGTCGACGCGGAGATGCGGCGCAAGATCAAGGCCATGTCGTACGGCCTCGCCTACGGCCTGTCGGCGTTCGGCCTGTCCCAGCAGCTGAACATCGAGGCGGCCGAGGCGCGGGCCCTGATGGACGCGTACTTCGAGCGCTTCGGCGGGGTCCGGGACTATCTGCGCCGGGCGGTCGACGAGGCCCGGGCGACGGGTTACACGGCGACCCTCTTCGGGCGTCGCCGCTACCTCCCCGACCTCAACAGCGACAACCGCCAGCGCCGCGAGGCGGCCGAACGCATGGCCCTCAACGCGCCCATCCAGGGCACCGCGGCGGACATCGTCAAGTTCGCCATGCTCAAGGTGGACAGCGCCCTGCGGGAAGCCGGCCTCACGTCCCGCATGCTCCTCCAGGTCCACGACGAGATCGTCCTGGAGATCGCCCCCGGCGAACGGGCGGCCGCGGAGGAGATCGTCCGCCGCGAGATGGCGAACGCCGTCCACCTGAGGGCACCGCTGGACGTCTCGGTGGGCGTGGGCCCGGACTGGGAATCGGCGGCCCACTAGCCCACGACCCCCGAGCCCGGGCCAGGGGGGGCGACACAGCCGGACGGCTGGGACGCCCCTCCAGGGGCCCGGGCCCGGGGGCATCCACAAGCCCTTTCTGGCAGGCGGGTTCGCGGCGAGCCGGGACCGGACGGGCCCCGACGGCACCGGACCACCGCAAGCGCCGCCGGTCCCACCGCAGGCGACACCGCGCCGCCCCACCCACGCACCTCACCGGGTTCTCCCCGCTGCGACGGCGAGCCACCACCCCCGGCCGGTCCCGGCGGTGCCGAATCCACCGCACACCACCCGAGCCCCCCGCACCGGTGCACCCACAAGCCGCCCCAACCCCCTTCAGCGCACCCCGCACAACGGTGATCCACACCCCCCGGCTGGCGCACCCCCTCGGCGCCGGAGTCCGGCACCCCCTCCCACCTGCGCACCGAGCCGCAAGCCGGGCAGCAGACGTGAGGCTTCCCCGGAGGGGCCGTCACTCTCGTGGCCCCCGTCAGAACGCCCACCACCCCCCGCAGCCGCAACACTGCGGGCATGGGTATACGCATGCTTCACCGCCGGACGCCCGAGGCAGTGCCCCGGACCTGGGCGGACACCTTCTCGGCGCAGGCCATGCCCCCCTCGCGGGTCCCGGCTGTCGCGGCCGACGCAAGCACCGCCCGCATCCCGGCCGACCCGGCCACCACCGTCCGCAGGGCCACCAGGGACCTCCGGCGCCGGCTCGCCGGCCGTACGGCCCGCATCCCCGACCGGCGCCTGTGGGCCGACCTGGCCCGTGCCTATCTCGCCCTCGCGGTCGCCCAGATCCCGAGGGCACGTCCCCGGCACACCCTCACCGTCTTCGTGGCGTCCCTCACCGAGCGACCGGCCGCTCCCGGCCCGCACCGGCCGCCTCACCACGAACCCCGGGAGCAGCGGCCGGACGCCAGACCCTGACCCCGACGGCGTACAGCAGCAGGCCCGGCACCAGCCCGGCGCCCACCCCGAAGCACAGGGTCGGCACCAGTTCCCACGCCCGGGCCACCGCACCCCGGTGCTCCCACCAGCCCGCCGCCCGCTGCACGGCGCCGGCCAGCGCGCAGCCGCCGATCACCGCGAGCGCCCGCCACCGGTCCCGTACGGACAGCACGGGTACGCCCGCCGGTACCCCGTCCGGCGCCCGCCGCAGCGCACGTGCCACGAACAGGGCGATCGCCACGGCACCCGCCACGGACGACCCGTACTGAAGCCACGTGAACAACGGCATGCCCGCCGGACGGTCCCGCCCGACGGCCGGGATCAGCCGCGTCCCCCACCGGTCGTGATGCGTGAACGCGTCCCACACCACATGGGTGAGCGCGCCGAGCACCGCGGAGCCGTACCACCAGCCCACCGCGGAGGCGCCCACGCGCGCGCGTGGCGCACCGAGGCGCAGCAGGGCGGCCGGCCCTCCCTGCCGGGCCGTCGGCAGCAGCGCGAGCAACGGTTCCCGGACCAGCAGCCACAGCCCCGTGAGCGCCCAGGCGATGAGGACGTCGACGGTGACGACACCCGCGAAGGTGTGCGTGACCGTGCCGGACTCCATGCCGCCCGGCAGGATCCCGGCCGCGTAGTAGGGCACGTCGGGGGCGAAGGAGCCGGTGACGAGCACCGCGGGCACCAGCCGGCCCCGGCCGCTGCCGTCCCGGCGGATCGCGGGCAGCACGGCGGCCGCATGGCTGAGTGTGAACGGCAACGGAACCCCCTGGAGCGGTCGCCGGACCGGGACACGGCACCGGTGATCGGGTCCGCCCAGTATGCGGGACAGCCGTGCGGGCGCGTCGCCGCCGACGGCACCCGGCCGGCCACTGAAACCGGGGCCGAACGGGTGCCCGCCCACAGCAAGTTGTCGTAGGGTCACCTGCGTCACCGTGCCGGAGGCGCGGTCGAACGCATATCGCACACATGGAAAAGCGGAACAGGGGCAACCACAGCACCGGGTCAACCGTCACACCAGAGCGAGGCAGTCAGGCGGAGACGGACGCACGGGCGTCCACGGGAGGGGTTCACTTCATGGCGGCGCATTTCGGCAGGCGACTGCGCAAGGGAGCGGCGACCACCGCCGTGGCCGCGGCGGCGGTCGCGGCTCTCTCCGCGTCCCAGGCTCCGGGAGCGGCCGGCGAGGAGCACGGCAGACAGACGGCAGCCGGTGCCGCCGCACCCGCGCCGGACACCGACGGCAACGCCACCGGCAACTCGCCGTACTACACGGACCTGCCCCCCCTGAACAGCCCCAGCCCGAGCCCCTCGTCGAGCGCCGGCCCCTCCGGTCCCGTCACCAGGGCCGAGGGCGGCATCCCGGCGACGGTCCTGGACGCGTACAAGAAGGCCGAGGCCGAGCTGCGCGCCTCCAAGCCCGGCTGCAACCTGCCCTGGCAACTGCTCGCCGCCATCGGCAACGTGGAGTCGGGGCAGGCCCGCGGCGGCCAGGTCGACGCAGGCGGCACCACCCTGCGCCGGATCCTGGGCCCGCAGCTCGACGGCAACGGCTTCGCGCTCATCGCGGACACCGACGACGGCGCGTACGACGGCAACAGCGCGTACGACCAGGCCATCGGTCCCATGCAGTTCATCCCGTCCACCTGGGCCTGGGCCGGCCGCGACGGCAACGGTGACGACAAGCGGGACCCCAACAACGTCTACGACGCCGCGCTCGCCGCGGGCCACTACCTGTGCCGCAACGGCTGGGACCTGTCCCACGAGGCCGATCTGCACCGGGCGATCCTCAGCTACAACAACTCGCAGGACTACCTCGACCTGGTCCTGAACTGGATGGAGTACTACCGCAGGGGCACCCACTCCATCCCCGACGGCACCGGCGGGGTGCCCGAGCACCGCAGCGACTCCCGCTCCGGCCTCCCCACGTCCCCGCTGCCCACGCACCCGCCCACGACCGAGCCCGCCCCGAAGCCCGACAGGCCCGACAGGCCTGACAAGCCCGGCAAGCCCGGTAAGGGCGACCACGGCGGCGGCGACAAGGGCGGCAACGGGAACGGCAACGGCAACGGCAACGGCGGGCACGAGACCCCCGATCCGAAGCCGCCCACGCCCCCCGTCCCGCCGACTCCCCCGCCGTCCAACACCGACCTGGTGGACCACCTGGAGGACGCGGGCACGGGGAAGCTCACCGCGATGGCCGGCGACGCCTTCAGCGACCGGATCGGCGCCCGCGCCGAGACCAAGGTGGGCAAGTCGGTGGCCAAGGTCAGGCTCCGGTTCACCATCACCGGCGGCACCGACGCCACCTTCACCGGCGGCGAGACCGTGGCCACGGTCGTCACCGACGCCAAGGGTGTCGCGCTCGCCCCGGCGCTCCAGGCCGGCGAGAAGACCGGCGACTTCGAGGTCGCCGTGTCCGTCGTGGGCCGTCCGGTCAAGGGCGTCGACTACACCGCCACGGTCACCGCGCGCGCCGCCGACATCCTGGCCCGCACCAGCGACACCCCGCTGACCTGCGCCCCGGGCGGCGAGTTCGCCGACCAGGTCCAGGTGAAGGCGACGTACCTGGGCACCGTCGCGGACAAGGTCGCGGCCACCGCCACCCTGGTCAGGTCCGCGACCGACGTCACCGAGAACGACAAGGGCCCCTACTTCAAGGACGCCGGCGGCAAGCCCGTACGCACCCTCACCACGCTTCGGACGGACGACAAGGGCCTGCTCACCCTGCCCAAGCTGTACGCGGACGACACCACCGGCACCTTCCTGCTCCGCATCACCACCACCGGCGGCGCGACCCTCACCGTCGAACTGAAGGTCGCCCCCGCCGAGTCCCCGACCGCCCCGTCCCCGACCGGGTCCGCCCCTTCCTGAGCCCGCACCCGACCGACAGGGGCGCCCTCCCCGCTCCGGCGGGACAGGGCGCCCCTGTCGTCACCCCACCAGCACACTGCCACGACGCCCTTCTGACGTCCCGTCAGAACGGGCGGACCGTGGGACGAGGACTCCGGTCGTACTCCTCACCCCGCGCTTCCCCGCGGTCAGCCCCGGTCCGTCCGCGCCTTCGTGTGCCGGGTCGCCTGTGCCGTCGCCGGATCCTCGGGCCACGGATGCCGGGGATAGCGTCCGCGCAGTTCCGCGCGCACGGCTCGGTAGCCGTCCCGCCAGAAGGAAGCGAGGTCGGCCGTGACGGCGGCGGGACGTCCGGCGGGCGAGAGCAGGTGCACGAGCAGCGGGACCCCCGCCACGGCCGGCGTCTTCTGAAGCCCGAACAACTCCTGGAGCTTCACCGCCAGCACCGGCCGCTCCGGATCCCCGTAGTCGATCCGGATCCTGGACCCGCTCGGCACGGTGATCCGCTCGGGCGCCAGCTCGTCCAGCCGGGCGGCCTCACCGCCCGCCCAGGGCAGCAGCCGCGCGAGCGCCTGCCCGGCGTCGATCCGCGCCAGATCCGCCCGCCGCCGGGCCCGGCCGAGCTCCGGCTCCAGCCATTCGTCCACGCGCGCGTGCAGCGCCTCGTCCGACACGTCCGGCCACGGCTCCCCCAGATGCGTACGCAGGAACGCCAGCCGCTGCCGCAGCAGCTCCGCCGCCGGCGACCAACGCAGCAGCCCGAGTCCCTCCTGGCGGAGCCCCGCCAGGAGGGCGGCACGCACGAGGGCCGGACGCGCGTCCCTCAGGGGACGCACGGCCAGCTCGATCGCCCCCAGCCGCGCCACGCGCCGGGTCACGACGTCCCCGTCGGCCCAGCGCACCTCCTCCCGCTGTTCCAGGAGCGCCGCCGCGGCGTCCCGCGCCACGTCCTCGGGCACGGCGGCCCCGAGCCGCACGCGCGCGTGCCCCGTTCCGCCGGGCCGGCCGGCGACCGCCACCACGATCCAGGGCGCCCCCCGCAGCGCCGACCCCTCACCCAGCTCGACCCGCGTCCCGGAGGCCATGAGATACGACCCGCCGTCCAGCCGGGCGACACGCTCGGGGAAGGCCAGCGACGCCACGATCCCGGCCAGGCGGTCGTCACCGGTGCCCGGTCCGACCCGGACGGCATCACCCGGAGCCGCCTTCCCGGCGGGCGGACGGGAGACCTCCGCCGAGACGGCCCGCAGCCGCCGCACCTCCGCGGCCCACCGCCCCGCGTAGGCGTCACCTCCGTGCCGGGCACGCCGCAGAGCACCCGCGAGATCGTCGCCGTACTCCCTCGGCACCTCTTCGGAGAGCAGGGCGACGACCTCCGCACCCCCGCCCGAGGTGTCCAGCAGAGCCCGCCCCAGCCGCGGGTGCACCCCCAGCCTGCCCAGCCGCACACCCAGCTCCGTGGCCCGCCCCGCGCGGTCCACCGCGCCCACGGCCGCCAGCACCTCCCGCGCTGCGGCCATCGCCCCGCCCGGGGGAGGATCCAGCAACGCCAGCCCGGAGGCGTCCGGATCGCCCCAGCAGGCCGCCTGAAGGGCGAACGCGGTCAGATCGGCCACCTTGATCTCCGGCGCCGGAAACGCCGGCAGGCGGCCGTCCTCGGCCTCCGCCCAGCACCGGTACACCGCCCCCGGCGCCTCACGCCCGGCCCGTCCCGCCCGCTGCCGCCCGGCCGCCCGCGACGCCCGTACGGTCGTGAGCCCGCTCAGCCCGCGCGCGTGGTCCACCCGCGGCTCCCGCGCCAGCCCCGAGTCCACCACCACCCGCACCCCCGGCACCGTCAGCGACGACTCCGCCACGGACGTCGCCAGCACCACCCGGCGCCGCGCCCCGGGCGCCAGCACCGCGTCCTGCACCGCGGCCGGCATCCGCCCGTGCACCTGGAGCACGTCCACGCTCCCCAGGTCCCCCAGCTGTCCGGCCACGCGCGCGATCTCGCCGACGCCGGGCAGGAAGCACAGCACGTCCCCCTCCCGTTCGGCCAACGCCCGCCGCACCACCGCCGCCACGTGCGCCAGCAGCGCGGGGTCCACCCGCATTCCGTGCGGCGGCCGTACCGGACGCGCCGGGGGAGCCCACACCACGTCCACGGGATGGGTCACGCCCGTCGCCTCGACCACCGGCGCTCCGCCGAGCAGCCGCGCCCACCCTCCGGCGTCCGTGGTCGCCGACGCGGCCAGCAGCCGCAGGTCCGGCCGCAGCGACTGCCGCACGTCCCACAGGAACGCGGCCACCGTGTCGGCGTCCAGATGCCGTTCGTGGCACTCGTCCAGGACGACGGCATCCGTACCGGCCAGTTCCTGGTCGCGCTGGAGCCGCTGCAACAGGACACCCGTCGTCACGACCTCCACGCGCGTGCGCCGCCCCACGGCCCGCTCGCCGCGCACCGTGAAGCCGATGCTGCCGCCCGGCTTCTCACCGAGCAGCCAGGCCATGCGCCGGGCCGCCGCCCGGGCCGCGATCCGCCGCGGTTCGGCCACCACCACCCGCCGCGCGGGACCGCCGCCGACCAGCCCCGCGAGCACCAGCGGCACCAGGGTCGTCTTCCCCGTACCGGGAGGCGCCACCAGCACGGCGGCGCCGACATCCTCCAGGGCGCCGGTCAGGGCGGGCAGGGCGGAGCGCACGGGCAGCGCTCCCAGGGCGTCGTCACGGATCACGCCCCCAGTGTCGTACGACGGCGGGAACCCTCCTGCCTCCGCGCATGCGCGGAGGCAGGAGAAGGGAGGCAGGCGGACTCCGGCTAGGAGATCCGGTCCGGCTCGCACACGAAGATCGCCGTGCCCGGGATCAGCTTCCCGCGCAGCGGCGACCAGCCGCCCCACTCCGAGGTGTTCCAGGCCGGCCACTCCGGCTCCACCAGGTCCACCAGCCGGAAGCCCGACGCCACGATGTCCCGCACCCGGTCGCCGAGCGTCCTGTGGTGCTCCACGTAGACCGCGTGGCCCTCCTCGTCCTGCTCCACGTAGGGCGTGCGGTCGAAGTAGGAGGAGGCCACCGTCAGGCCCTCGGGGCCCGGTTCGTCCGGGAACGCCCAGCGGACCGGATGGGTCACCGAGAAGACGAACCGGCCACCCGGCCGCAGCACCCGGTGCGCCTCGCGCAGCACCAGCCGCGGGTCGGCCACGAACGGCAGCGCCCCGTACGCGGAGCAGACCAGGTCGAAGGATCCGTCCGCGAAGGGCAGCGCGGCGGCGTCGGCACAGACCAGCGGGAACGAACCGCCGATCCGCAGGGCGTGCTGCAGCTGCCGGTGCGAGAGGTCCAGGGCCACCGGGCGGGCGCCCTGTGCGGCCAGCCACCGCGCGCACTGGGCCGCGCCCGCGCCGATCTCCAGGACCGCCCTGCCCTTCAGCTCCTCCGGCGGGCCGAGCAGCTCGGCCTCCACCTCGTCCAGGCCCTCCGGGCACCACACGAAGCGGTCGTCGCCGAGGAACGTGCCGTGCTCGGTCTGGTACTCGTCGGCGTTGCGGTCCCACCAGCCGCGGTTGGCCCGCGCGCTCTCCGTGACGTCCGCGTCACGCCGGGTGGCCTCCGGCTCGGATCCCCCGGAACCCTCAGGCTCGTACGCTTCCGGCTCTTGGATGATCGGCTCCCTCGTCGTACCCTTCCGTCCAACCCGCACAGGGGCCCCCACGGAAGGACTCGCGCGGGCCCGCGCGGCCCGCTGAGACTTTTCTTCTGCCGGGTATGCGGTGATCCGCCCCGGGTGTGCGCCTTCGCGCATTGACCCTGCCCGGCTGCCCCCGTATGCTACAAGTTGCGCTGCGGGCCTGCGCTCCTCAGACGTAGCAGGCTGCGCTCGCATCTGTTGTATGTCCCCTCGGTTTTCGAGGCGCCGCCGGGCATTCCGGTGCTCAAGTGGCGCTTCCTTGGCTGTCCGGCTTCTTCAGAGCGAAACGGGCTCCCGGCGTAAGCAGTACCTACGACTTCAATGTCCGTACCGGAGCCCTTTCCCACATGACGAGCAGCACCGAGACCACCGCCACCACCCCGCAGGTAGCGGTCAACGACATCGGTAACGAGGAAGCCTTCCTCGCCGCGATCGACGAGACGATCAAGTACTTCAACGACGGCGACATCGTCGACGGCGTCATCGTGAAGGTCGACCGGGACGAGGTCCTGCTCGACATCGGTTACAAGACCGAAGGTGTGATCCCGAGCCGCGAGCTCTCGATCAAGCACGACGTCGACCCCAACGAGGTCGTCGCCGTCGGTGACGAGATCGAGGCCCTTGTTCTCCAGAAGGAGGACAAGGAAGGCCGCCTGATCCTCTCGAAGAAGCGCGCCCAGTACGAGCGTGCCTGGGGCACCATCGAGAAGATCAAGGAAGAGGACGGGATCGTCACCGGTACCGTCATCGAGGTCGTCAAGGGTGGTCTCATCCTCGACATCGGCCTCCGCGGCTTCCTTCCGGCCTCGCTGGTCGAGATGCGCCGTGTCCGCGACCTCCAGCCCTACGTGGGCAAGGAGCTCGAGGCCAAGATCATCGAGCTGGACAAGAACCGCAACAACGTGGTCCTGTCCCGCCGCGCCTGGCTCGAGCAGACCCAGTCCGAGGTCCGCCAGACCTTCCTCACGACCCTCCAGAAGGGTCAGGTCCGCTCCGGCGTGGTCTCCTCGATCGTCAACTTCGGTGCCTTCGTGGACCTGGGTGGCGTCGACGGCCTGGTCCACGTCTCCGAGCTGTCCTGGAAGCACATCGACCACCCCTCCGAGGTGGTCGAGGTCGGCCAGGAGGTCACCGTCGAGGTTCTCGACGTGGACATGGACCGCGAGCGCGTCTCCCTGTCGCTGAAGGCGACCCAGGAAGACCCGTGGCAGCAGTTCGCCCGCACCCACCAGATCGGCCAGGTCGTGCCCGGCAAGGTCACGAAGCTGGTTCCGTTCGGTGCGTTCGTCCGCGTGGACGAGGGCATCGAGGGTCTGGTCCACATCTCCGAGCTGGCCGAGCGTCACGTGGAGATCCCGGAGCAGGTCGTCCAGGTCAACGACGAGATCTTCGTCAAGGTCATCGACATCGACCTCGAGCGTCGTCGCATCAGCCTCTCGCTGAAGCAGGCCAACGAGGCCTTCGGTTCCGACCCGGCCTCGGTCGAGTTCGACCCGACCCTGTACGGCATGGCCGCGTCGTACGACGACCAGGGCAACTACATCTACCCCGAGGGCTTCGACCCCGAGACCAACGACTGGCTCGAGGGCTACGAGAAGCAGCGGGAGGCGTGGGAGCACCAGTACGCCGAGGCGCAGTCCCGCTTCGAGCAGCACCAGCAGCAGGTCATCAAGTCCCGCGAGGCCGACGAGGCCGCTGCGGCCGAGGGTGGCGAGGCTGCGGCTCCGGCCGCGTCCGCCGGCGGTGGCGGCGGCGGTTCGTACTCCTCCGAGGGCGCGGACACCTCCGGTGCCCTGGCCTCGGACGAGGCGCTGGCCGCACTGCGCGAGAAGCTGGCCGGTGGGCAGAGCTGATCGCTGCCGCTGAGGCTTAGCCGATAGTCGGCTGAGGGGCCGTACCTTTCGAGGTGCGGCCCCTCAGGCGTTCCCCGGACTGCCGGATCGTGCCTCGGTCGCTTGCCCCGGCTGTCCGCCCGGTCGCGGACTGCCCGTGCGGTCCTCCGGCCCCCCTACGGGGTCACCTGTACGTTGGTCAGGCCTCTGCCGCCCGCCACCGTGTTCGTGCTGTGGACCGTCGTCCGGCAGGTGCTGCTGTCGTTCGTGACGTCGATCGCCAGACGTGTCGCGCCGGTCGCACCGGTCAACGTCGACCGGTTGCCCCTGAAGACCGTGCCGCAGCCCCAGCCGGACTGCTGGGTGTGGGTCTGGTAGCCGTCGTTGGTGGTGTCGCTGCCCGTGTTGTCCTGCACGAGGACGTCGTTGCCCTTCACGTCGACCCAGGAGTCGTCGTAGTTGGCGCCCGTCAGGCCGCTGCCGTCGAAGGTGTTGCCGATGATCCGGGCACCTGTCGTGCCCTCCTTGATGTCGACGTTCTCGCCGCCCACGTCCGGGCCGATCGTGTTGCCGAGGATCTGTGTGCGGTCGCTCCGGTCGGTGAGCGTGTTGGCGGTGCCCACGTACACGCCCTCGCCCATGCCCCGGCCGTCGTTCCCGGTGTCGTAGATCCTCGAGTTCCTGATCACGCCATCGGTGCTGGAGTCGCGGAAGTGCACACCCTCCATGTCCAGGCCGTGCACCGTGACGCCGTCCACGACGACACCCCTGGCCGCGTCGATCATGATGCCCTTCTGGCCGCCGGTCACGGTCAGGCCGCTGACCGTCCAGTAGGAGGCGCCGTTCAGGTGTAGGCCGTAGCCGCCGCCGGCCGTCAGTACGGCCCCGGGGGAGCCCGTCAGGGTGATGCGCGCGGAGGCCGTCGCAGGCGTCGCCGCCTTGAAGTTGCCGGTGTAGGTGCCGTCCGCCAGATGGATCGTGTCGCCGGGCCGGGCGGCGCCGAGGGCGGTCCTCAGCTGGGCCGCGGTCGTGACCTCGAAGGTGGCGGCGGAGGCCGGGCCGGTGGCGGTGAGAAGCAGTCCGCCGGTGGCGAGGGTGGTGGTGAGCAGGGAGATGAGCGACGTGCGTGCGCGCATGAGTGCTCCTGTCCTGCGTTCTCCTGCATGAACGGCGAACGTCTCCTTGAATCCTGGACGTCGTGAAGGTACGGACCAGGTGACGGGTCGTCAAGAGGTCACGCACGAGATCGCTGATCAGCGGCGTGTCGCGGGAATTCCCCCGCTGCAGGACGCGTTGGTGGGAGGGGAACACGAGGAGGGGCGGTCACAGTGCTTGATCCGCAGGGTTTGTACGCATGGGAGCCGAAGGGCCTGGCCGTGGTCGACATGGCGCTCGCCCAGGAGTCGGCCGGCCTGGTCATGCTCTACCACTTCGACGGATACATCGACGCGGGTGAGACCGGCGACCAGATCGTGGACCGGCTGCTCGACTCGCTGCCCCACCAGGTCGTGGCGCGCTTCGACCACGACCGGCTCGTGGACTACCGCGCCCGCCGGCCCCTGCTGACCTTCAAGCGGGACCGCTGGACCGACTACGACGTCCCGGCCATCGAGGTCCACCTCGTCCAGGACACCACCGGTGCCCCGTTCCTGCTGCTGTCGGGCCCGGAGCCGGACGTGGAGTGGGAACGGTTCGCGGCGGCGGTGCGGCAGATCGTGGAGCGGCTCGGCGTCCGCCTGGCCGTGAACTTCCACGGCATCCCCATGGGTGTCCCGCACACCCGCCCCGTGGGCCTGACCCCGCACGGCAACCGCAACGACCTCGTCCCCGGCCACCGCAGCCCCTTCGAGGAGGCCCAGGTGCCGGGCAGCGCCGAGTCGCTGGTCGAGTACCGCCTCATGGAAGCCGGGCACGACGTCCTGGGCGTCGCCGCGCACGTCCCGCACTACATCGCCCGTTCCCCGTACCCGGACGCCGCCCTGACCGTCCTGGAGGCCATCACGGCCGCCACCGGTCTCGTCCTGCCCGGCGTCGCGCACTCGCTGCGCACGGACGCGCACCGTACCCAGACCGAGATCGACCGGCAGATCCAGGAGGGCGACGAGGAGCTGACCGCGCTCGTGCAGGGCCTGGAGCACCAGTACGACGCCGCGGCGGGCGCCGAGACCCGGGGCAACATGCTCGCCGAGGTCGTGGAGATCCCGTCGGCCGACGAGATCGGGCAGGAGTTCGAGCGCTTCCTGGCGGAACGCGAGGGCGAGAACTGACCTCGCGCCTCGCTGGCGGAGCGCGATGGCTGACCTGATTGCGGCCTCCTGGCGAGCGCGCGGGCCGGAACAGGCCTCCGCCGGCTCTGCCGGCAACGCCAGGGCCTAAGCTTCCGCTCATGCTGACAGTGGGCCTGACCGGCGGGATCGGTGCCGGCAAGAGCGAGGTGTCGCGGCTGCTCGTGGAGCACGGGGCCGTACTGATCGACGCGGACCGCATCGCGCGCGAGGTCGTGGCGCCCGGCACTCCCGGCCTCGCCGCCGTGGTCGACGCCTTCGGCACGGACGTCCTCGCCGCCGACGGCAGCCTCGACCGGCCCCGGCTCGGCTCGATCGTCTTCGCCGACCGCGAGAGGCTCGACGTCCTCAACTCGATCGTGCACCCCCTGGTGGGCGCCCGCTCCCGCGAGCTGGAGAGCGCCGCGGCCGAGGACGCCGTCGTCCTCCACGACGTGCCGCTGCTCACCGAGAACGGCCTCGCGCCGCTCTACGACGTGGTGATCGTCGTCGACGTCGCCCCCGAGACCCAGCTCGACCGGCTGGTCCGGCTGCGCGGGATGACCGAGGAGGACGCACGCGCGCGTATGGCCGCGCAGGCGACCCGCGAGCAACGCCGGGAGATCGCCGACATCCTGATCGACAACGACGTACCCCTCGACGCGCTGAGGAAGCGCGTCGCCGAGGTCTGGGACGACCTCGTACGGCGAGCGCGCCGGGGCGCGGGCCGGACGCCGGACGAGGGCGGTGCCGCGGCGGAATAGCGGTCCGGCACGAAGCGTTGCAGCGGTGGAGTGAGGGAAGGACTCTGCCGTGCCCGAGACCAGCGGTTCCATCGGACCTACGCCGGAAACTCATGTGATCGACTTCCGTGCCGCCGAACAGCTGCTCAACGCGCGGGATGCCCGGGGCGCGGTGAAGCTGCTCGACGGAGTCATCGCCGCCCACCCCGAGAACACCGCCGCCCGGCTGCTGCGCGCGCGTGCCTTCTTCGCCGCGGCGCAACTGCGGCCGGCGGAGTTGGAGTTCACCATCGTGCTGGAACGCGAGCCGGACAACGCCTTCGCGCACTTCGCGCTGGCCCGCACCTATGAGCGGCAGAACCGTCCCGAGCAGGCCAAGCGTCATTTCCGGCTGGCCGCCGCGCTCGACCCCAACCCGGACTACCTGAAGGCCGCACGCTTCGAGGCCTGAGGGCGGCCTGCCCGGCGCTCGGCCGGCCGGTGCGCCGGTGCCGTCGATCACGGATGGCGGTGTCTGGGCGGCCCGGGGTGGGGAGGCCGGGGACGGGGAGGCCGGGGGTGGGGCGGTCCGGCATCCGGCGGCTGGTACGGCGGGATGTCACGGCCCGGCTGGTAGTGCGGGCCCTGGCGCAGGTGTCTGAGGATCATGGCCATGTCGACGGCGACCACCAGCGACAGCACCCCGCAGGCCGCCGCCCAGCCGGGGCGCCCGGCCAGCGCGAACGCCGCCGTGCCGAGGGCCGCCCACAGCAACCCCCACACGCTCAGCCAGAACCGCGCCCGCAGGGGGCTGCGCGCGGTTCTCGGTTCACTGCCGGTACGCATCGGACCACCGCTCCACTCCTCCTTCGCACCGTACTCTTCGATGACGACGGGCATCAACGCCCGGCGGGGCGACGCGGAGCGGCGTCCGGCGCGGTGGAGTGGGGGCGCACCGCTCGACGGGGTGACGAGGAGCGGCAGCCGGCCGGACGGCCCGGGGCAGCGGGCGGCGCCTCGGTGTGCGGCGACGTGCGCGTGGCGACCCCGAGCGGCGCCGGGCGAGCGGGAGCGGACCACCGCCGATCATGCTTGTGGAGAGGTGCGCGGCGACGCCGTCCGCCGGAACCGAAGGGGGAACCGCACGTGCTGCCGGACACCGACGACCTGCCCGAACTGCTCCTCGACCTGGCCGTGCCGCACGAGGACATCAACGAACTCGTCGCGCGGTGGCGCAGGGTGACCACGGACCCGGGCACGCTCAGGCTCCTGACGGACTGCGTCGAGGAACTGTTCCGGGAACCGTGGGACACGGGCCGCACACCCGACCTCGCCGAACCGTTCGCCGCGGTCCCGGCCGAACTGGCCGGCGCCTTCCCCGTGTACGTCTTCCTCGCCGCCCTCCCGCGCACGCGGGCGTATCACCGGGCTCGGGGCATCCCGGCCGAGATCTCCCGGCGCACCCTGGCCGATCTGGGCCGCCACATGGCGGCGTACCGCGGGCGGCACGGCGGGACGGGCGTGCAGTCGCGGCGCTGGCTGGTCCGCCATTTCCGCGGGGAGCTGTACCAGTTGGGCCGGTTGCAGTTCGAACGGGCGCGGCTCGGGGACCGCGACGCGCGGACGGCGGCGGCGGCCGGACTGGACGCGGCGCCCGGAACGCCCTGCCTGAACCTGCACATCCCCGACTTCCACGGCCCGCTGACCCCGTCCGCCTGCGACCGCTCCCTGGCCCTGGCCCGCGCGTTCTTCCCCCTGCACTTCCCCGAGGAACGGCCGGGCGCCGTACTGTGCCACTCCTGGCTCCTCGACCGGCAGTTGCGGCGCTACCTGCCCGCCGAATCCGGCATCGTCCGCTTCCAGGAACGGTTCCGCATCGCCTGCGACGAGACCGCACCGGCCGACACCGAGCCCGTCCGGTTCGTCTTCGGGGACCCGGACCTGCCGGTGGCCGGGCTGCCCCGCCGTACGTCCGTGGAGCGGGCGGTCGGCGACCATCTGCGGGCCGGCGGCCACTGGTACATCGGGCACGGGTGGTTCCCGTTCCGCGCTGGATGACCCGAACGGGTGAATCGGGGGCGGAGGGGAACGGGCGTGCGGGGGTGAGCCGTTGTACGGGCATGAGGGTCGACATGCGTGAGGGACACGAGGGCACGGGACCGGGCGCGATCACCCCGGACGGCTGCGCGGTGGAGTTGTACGCGCGGCTGCCGGTGGGCGGCGAGCCGGACGTCATCGCCGCGGCGGTACCGGCGGGGGCGCACATCCTGGAACTGGGCAGCGGCGTGGGCCGGGTGACCCACGCCCTGCTGGAGCGCGGCTTCACGGTCACGGCGGTGGACGAGTCCGCCGACATGCTGGCCCGGGTCCGTGGGGCGCGCACGATATGCAGTCCCATCGAGAGTCTCGACCTGGGCGAGACGTTCGACGTGGTGATGCTCGCGTCGTTCCTGGTGCACGCCGGTGACGAGGAGGTGCGCAGAAACCTGCTGCGTGCCTGCGTCCGGCACGTGGCGGAGGGCGGCTGTGTGCTCATCCAGCGCGAGGGCGAGGACTACCACACCCATGTGCCGAGGGAGCGGGTCGACCCCAGCGGCTTCACCGTGCGGATCGTCTCGGCGGAACCGGTCGGGGACGGGGTGAACTCGGTGCGCGCCGAGTACGTGTTCCCGGACGCGGTCTGGACACAGACGTTCCTGTCCCGGCCCCTGACCAAGGAGCAGTTCGAGTCGGCGCTGGCGGAGGCGGGACTGGAGGTGGACGCCTATCTGACCCCCGACGGTATATGGGTGAGGGCGCTGCCCAGGCCGTGACGGCGGGCGGGGCCGGCGGGACCGTGCCCTCACGACGGGCGCCATGGGGCACGGTGCCTTCCGGACAGACGCCTGCGGGGCAGGTGCATTCGGGGCCGCTCCGGCGATGACCTTCCGGCATCCGGCCGGTCGAAGTCGGGGAAGGCAACCCGCACCGCTTCACCAGGAGACATCCATGTCGGAGACCACCGCTCCCGTCGGCACCACGACACCCACGAGCAGCCTCGGCCAGCCCGCCACCGGACGGGCACGCGGGCTCCGGATCGCCCTGCGGACCGTGCAGGTGCTGCTCGCCCTGTTCTACGGCATCGCGAGCGCCCTGCCCAAGCTCATCGCGCACCCGTCGGCCGTCGAGTCCTTCGACAGAATCGGCTGGGGCAGCGGAGCCATGTACACGATCGGCGCGCTCGAACTCGCCGGAGCCGTCGCGCTGTTGATACCGGTGCTCCAGTCCGTGGCCGCCCTCGCCCTCGGCGCGCTCATGGTCGGCGCGTTCATCGTCCAGCTCACCGCGTTCGACGGCCAGAACGCGGCGACCCCGCTGATCCTCGTCGCACCCCTGCTCCTGATCGGCTGGGTTCGGCGGCAGCACAACAGGGATCTCCTGGGCCGGCTGCGCCGACGGTGACAGTCCCGACCGCCGATGCCGATGCCGATGCCGATGCCGATGCCGACGTTGGCGGGCAGGCGCGGGCCGGCCGGCGTCAGCGGTCCGGGCGTCAGACGCGCGATGCCCGTGCGGCGCCGCGAGCGGTTGCGAGACCGGCCGCTGCAGGCGCGCCGGCTGCCCCGGCCGGCCGCGCCGGTAGAGGGGCTGATCCGCGCGCTCGGGCGCCGGGCCGCGTTCGCCCCAGCGCCTCGGGGCACACGGGACGGTATGGACGACAGCAGTGCCCTCACCCGCCTCGACCGGCGCGTCGCCGACTGCCGGGCCTGCCCCCGGCTGGTCGACTGGCGCGAGGAGGTGGCCCGTACCAAGCGGGCCGCGTTCGCCGGCGAGACGTACTGGGGGCGGCCGGTCCCCGGCTTCGGGCCCGCCGACGCCCGGCTGGTGATCATCGGTCTGGCCCCGGCCGCGCACGGCGGCAACCGCACCGGCCGCATGTTCACCGGCGACCGCTCCGGCGACGTGCTCTACCAGGCCATGTACGACGTGGGGCTCGCCTCGCAACCCACGTCCGTCCGTGCCGACGACGGCCTGGAGCTGTACGGCGTCCGTGTCACCGCGCCGGTGCACTGCGCCCCGCCCGCCAACAGACCGACCCCGGGTGAGCGCGACACCTGCCGGCCCTGGCTGGTCCAGGAGCTGACACTGCTCCGCCCGACACTGCGGGCCGCGGTCGTCCTCGGTGCCTTCGGCTGGCAGGCCGCGCTGCCCGCGTTCGCACAAGCGGGCTGGAGCGTGCCCCGCCCCCGGCCGGCCTTCGGCCACGGCGCCCGGGTGGCGCTCGACGGCCTCGAGCTGTTCGGCTGCTTCCACGTCAGCCAGCGCAACACGTTCACCGGCCGCCTCACCACCGAGATGCTCCGCGACGTGCTGCGCACGGCGGCGAGAACGGCCGGGCTGCTGTGACCGCTCACGCCGGGCCGGGGTCGTATCGGCGCAACCACCACGCACGGCCGGTGGCACGCGTCCACGCCCCCGTGCCCGATGCCCACGCCCCCGTGCCCGATGCCCACGAGCCCCGGGACTGAGGCCTGAGCCCGCTGGTCAGGCCGGTCGGGGATGATCAACCCTGATCACGGGTGATCAGGGGCTTCCGGCACCACCGCCGTGGCCGTGATCTCCACCAGCTGCCCGGCGTACCCGAGGCAGGCGACGCCGAGCAGCGTGGACGAGTGCGGCCCCCGGCTCAGACCGGACGCCTCGACCACCTCCCACACGGCGGACAGTGTCGCGGTCTCGCTGCTGACCACGTACACCTCCGTAGTGAGCACATGCTCCAAATCACTGCCCACGGCTTGCAGTTGCTCGCGGAGGTTGGCGATGACCCGCTCGGCCTGGCGTACGGGGTCTCCCGGGCCCACCAGTTCGCCGTCGGCGGTCAGCGGCACCGCCCCGGCGAGGAACGCGAGCCTGGTGCCGGCCTCGACGACGGAGGTGTGGGAGTAGGTGGGCGGAGGGAACAGAGTGGGGACGGTGACGCGCTGGATCACGGAAGCGGCTCCTCGAACGGTCCATGGGCAACCGCTCGATGATCGACCCCTCCCCGCCCCGACCGCATCCGATTTACGCGGTCCTGGGCGGGTGCCGGGCCGCCGCCGGGCACCGCGAGACGGCGGCCCGGGATTGCGTTCATAAAGAAACCGCCCGGCCCGGCACCTTTCACACAGGCGAAACGTGAGCACCCCGTCCGCACCGGGAACACGCTCTACGGTGGGAACACGGTCCGCCGGCCACCGTCGTCCGAAGGCCCACCCCGCCCTCGTACGAACAGGAGCTCCGTGTCCCGGCCCGCCGCACCCCTCTGGCTCGCCCACGCCTTCCGCGCGCAGCGCGGTCCCGTTCCCTGGAGCGCCGTGACCCGCGGCGCGCTCGCCGCCGGGCCGTTGCTGCTCGCCGGCCTGCTCGGTGGCCGGACGGCCGTCGGGGTGCTGGCCGCGATCGCCGCGATGCTCGCCGGCATCAACGACCGGCCCGGCAGCCGGCGGGCCTCCGTGAAGCGGCTCGGGGTGCCCGCGCTGGCCGGCGCCCTCGGGCTGCTCGTGGGCACCTACGGCGGTCAGGGTCTGACCGCCGTACCGCTGACCCTGGTGCTCAGCCTGCTGGGGCTGGTCGCCGGAGCCGTCAGCGCGGTCGGGCCCGTCGCCTCCGCGGCCGGGACCCAGCTGCTCGTCGCCGCGGCCGTCGGGGCCGGGATGCCGGCGGCCGAGCCCGGCTGGCAGCGCGGCCTGGCCTTTGTCGCCGGGGCCGGATGGCTGCTCGTGCTGCGGCTGGCCCTGCCCACCCCCGGCTCGCTCCCCGGGGACTTCCGGTTCGACGGGGAGCGGGCGGCGGTCGCCGAGGTGTACGACGCGGTAGCCGCTCTTCTCGACGCCGTGGGCGGTGAGCACGCCACCGCCCGGCGGGCCGCGCTCACCGCCGCACTCGACCACGCCCAGGACGCCCTCGCCGGGCCCCGGCTGCGCCGGTACGCCGGCTCCGCCGCCGAGCGCCGGCTGCACGCCCGGTTCGCGGCGGCGCTGCCGCTCGCCGAGGCCGCCACCGCTCTGCACTGGGCGGGGGAGCCGGTGCCGGCGCGGACGGCGGAGGGCCCGCGCCGGCTCGCCGCGGCGATCCGTACCGGTAGCGGCCCCGGCCCGCTGCCCGCGCCGCATCGGTCGGCGCCCGCCCTGCGCGCCCTGGACGACGCCCTGTTGCGGGCAGCCGAGGTCTTCGACCGGGGCGAGGGCGCCCACCACGGGTTCCACGGCCGGCGCCGCGGCGCCCGGCGGGCGCTGCGTGTCGCGCTGGGGGCCGGTGGGCGCGAGTACGGACTGCGCGTCGCCCTCGGTTTCGGTGCCGGCTCCGCCATCGCCCAGGCCCTGCACCACGCCCGCTGGTACGGGCAGCACGAGCACTGGTACTGGCTGCCCGCCACGGTCGTCTTCCTCGTCAAGCCCGATCTCGGCCCGCTCGCCTCCCGGGTGCTGTGCCGGGCCGCCGGCACCGTGCTGGGCGCCCTGGTGTTCGCCGGCTGCGCGATGCTCCTGCCCCGACCGGCCGGACCGGTCGCGCTGGTCGCGGTGTGCGGTGCCCTCGTACCGGTCGCCACCCGGCACTTCGCGGCGCTCACCGCCGTCGTCACCGTCCTCGTCCTCGCCCTGGCCACGGCCGGCGGGGAACCACCGGCCTCGGTCGGCCGGATCGGCGAGACACTGCTGGCCTGCGTGCTCGTGCTGCTCGTCGGGCACCTGCCGATGCCGGGGCAGCGCGGCGGCGGGGTACGGTCCCGGCTCGCCGCGGCCGAGAACGCCGCGCACGCCTACCTCCTGCACGTCCTCGGCGAGTCCGGCGACCGCGCCGAGCGGTGGGCGCTGCGCCGGGAGGCCTACCGCACCCTTGCCGGGGCCCGCACCGCCATCGCGCTCGCCGCCGCCGAACTGCCCGCCCTCGCCCGGCACACCGAGGGCACGGACGCCGTCGCCGAGGTGCTGGAACGGCTCGTGGACACGACGACGGCCTGCGCGGTGCAGCTGGACGACACCGGCCGGCTCAGCCCCCGGCACACGCGGCGACTGCGAGAGGCGCTGGGAGAGCTGGAGACGCGGGGGGAGGGAACTCCGCTGCCCGTGGCGGCGTGACCGGCCCGCGGGGTTCCAGGCAGCACCAGCCACGCCGGCGCCCGGACGAGACTGGCCGAAAAACGTTGTGCACCAGGCGATGAGTTCCGCCCACCCCGACGGTCACCACCCCGAACCGACCGTCGGACAGGAGGGCCCATGTCGCTTCCGGAGATCGTCTCGCGTGAGCAGTGGCGCGCGGCGCGCGAGGAGTTGCTGCGCAAGGAGGAAGCGGTCAGACGGGCCCGTGAGGTCCTCGGCGCCGAGCGGCGGCGGTTGCCCATGACCGAGGTCGACGCCGAGTACGTCTTCGAGGGCGGCGACGGCAAGGCCACTCTCCTCGACCTCTTCGAGGGGCGGGCCCAGCTCGTCGTCCACCACTTCGAGTTCGCGCCGGAGTGGAAGAGCGGCTGCCCGTGCTGCGCGGCCTTCCTGGACCAGGTCGGCCACCTCGCCCATCTGCGAGCCCGGAACACGTCCTTCGCGGCCGTCTCCCGGGCGCCGTTCACCCGGATCCTGCCGTTCAAGGCCCGGATGGGCTGGGCGGTTCCCTGGTACTCCTCGGGCCACGACGACTGCGGCCACGACCCCGGCCGCGACTTCAACCGTGATTTCGAGGCCACCGTCGAGTCGGACGGGGAGCTGGTCGAGCGCCCCGGGCTCAGCTGCTTCCTGCGCGACCACGACCGGGTCTTCCACACGTACTCGGTGTACGACGACGGCCTGGACGGACTCGGCACCACCACCGGTCTGCTCGATCTGACGGCGCTCGGCCGCAGTCCCGCCGGCAGCGACCGCCTCCGCCTCCACGACGAGTACGACTCATGACACGGACGGCCCCGCCACGTCCCGGTAACCGGGCACACATGGTCCTGTTCGTGTCACAAGGTGAACGGATCCTCACGGTCCGCGCCGACCAGGTGTCGAGAAGGTATCAGTCGCGTCACTGAGCGAGGCGTTTCCCCTCTCCAGAGCGTTAACTCCTACACGAACGACGCTTTCTGGAGGTGCGAGATGGTGAACGGGCGAACGGTGCTCGGGCGCTTTTCCGCCGGTGGTCCGCGGGGATCCTGGCCCGCGGAGGAGTTCGCGCACGCACGCCGTCTGGAGGGGCTGGCCGCGGAGGTCGTCATGGATCTCGCCACGGACACGTTCCTGGTCATCGTGCGGGGGAGCGAGGCCGTCGAGTGAGCCGGTGAGCCCCCCCGGCCGGTCTCGCCGGCGGGTTCACGCCGGAGAGGCCCCGGCGGAACGGCTCAGGCCGGAACGGGTTCAGGCCGGCTTCGGCGCGGGTACCGTCCGGGGCGTCGCCGCAGCCTTCGCCGTGAACTGCTCCGCCTGGAGCGTGTACAGCTCGGCGTAGACCCCGCCCCTGGCCAGCAGCTGCTCCGGAGTACCGGACTCCACCAGACGGCCGTGCTCCAGCACGTGCACCAGGTCGGCGTGGCGGACCGACGCCAGCCGGTGGGTGATCAGGACGACCGTCTGCCCGCTGCCCGCCAGCGCCCGGATCCTCTCGAACACCTCCAGCTCGGCCCGCGCGTCCAGCGCCGCCGTCGGCTCGTCCACGATCAGGATGCTCCCGCGCCGGTACGCGGCCCGGGCGATGCCGAGCCGCTGCCACTGGCCACCCGACAGTTCGTGTCCGCCGCTGAAGTTCCGGGCCAGCAGGGTGTCCAGGCCGCGCGGCAGATCCGCGACCACGTCCGTGGCCCCCGCCTCGGCGACCGACGCGGCCAGCCGTTCCTCCGTGATGGGCGCACTGGAGCGGCCTACGGCCACGTTCACCCGGGCGGTGAACGGCCAGCGCTTGAAGTCCTGTGCCACCATCGCGACGCGCTCGGCGAGCAGTCGCCGGTCGGCACGCGCGGCATCGACGCCGTCCCACAGGATCCGGCCCCGGTCCGGCGTGTACAGGCCCGCGAGCAGCTTGACGAGCGTGGTCTTGCCCGAGCCGTTCTCGCCGACGAGCGCGATGATCCGCCCGAGGGGCAGGGTGAGGGTGATGTCGTCCAGAGCGGGACGCGAGGCGCTTCGCCCACCGGTGTCGTCCGGGTGCGCGCCCGGCGTCCGTGGGTGCGGGTCGCGCGGGTAGCTGAAGGTGACGTTCTCGAAGCGGATCTCCTCAGGGTGCTCCGGCAGCGGCTCCCCGCCCACGGGGATGGCCCGCTCGGCCGCCTCGACGTACAGCCGCTGGAGATCGCCCACGAACAGCGCCTCCTCGTGCAGCTCGTTGACCGCCAGGACCAGCGTGTCCAGGCTCGCCGCGCCCGTACGGACCGCGATCACCGCCGTACCCGCCACCGACAGGGCCATCGCGCCGGCCAGCAGCAACGCGCCCAGCGTCGCGTACGTCGCCAGGGTCGCCAGACCCGTCCAGCTCGCGGCGATCAGACCGGTCCGGGCGGCCAGCCGGGACAGCCGGGCCTGTTCCGCCTCGGCGGTCTCCGACATGGACCGGAAGTGGCGCAGCAGGAACGGTCCCATCCCGTGCACCCTGATCTCCGGGGCGGCGGCCGGCTCGGTGAGCAGGCTGGCGATCAGCTGGCCGGCCCGGGCGTGCTGCACCCAGGTGTGGAAGGACTCGTAGCGGCGCCGGGCGTTGGTCAGGGCGCTCCAGGCGCTGGGCAGGGTCATGGTGACCAGCAGCGGCAGCAGTCCCGGATGCAGCACGGTGAGCACGCCCGCCGCGGTGACCAGCGAGATGATCGAGTTGATCACCCGGGTACCGTGCCCGATCATGTGCCGGGTGGACCGGGCGCCGTACTGCGCCGTGTCCAGCAGCTTGTGGAAGGCGTGGTCCTCGATCGCGGCCAGCTCCACGTTCGCCGCCCGCTCCAGATACAGCTCGGTCGCCACCCGCTCCACCTTGGGCTCCAGCCGCCCGGTGGCGTAGGTCGAGGCCGCTCGCAGGAGCGCGGCCAGCAGCATCACGCCGGCCAGCACGACCAGGGCGGGGGCCGCCGAGTGCAGCCGCTGTCCGATGTCCGGCCCGGTGAGCAGCTTGCCGAGCGCGTTGTTCACCGCCAGCAGGCTCACCGCCTGGGTCACGCCCCGGCCCACCTCCGCGGCCAGGACCACCCGGGCGGCCCGCGCGTCGGCCTGCCGGGCCAGCCGCAGACTCGACGCCAGCATGCCCGGGAGCCGGGTCATCATCGCCCGGAAGCCCAGCTCCAGAAAGGCTTCCGAGTGTTTGTTCCAGCCCATGTCGTACCGCAGCGGCCCGCCGAACAGCAGCCGCTCCGACTCCGACACCGCGGGCTGGACCACCTCCCGTCTCTTCCCCACCATGACCTCCCGCGCCCCACCGGAACGGCCACTATCGCGGCCGGCGCACCGACCGGGCAGGGCGCGAACCGACGTACGGGGGGCGCGGAGGGGGCACGGGGATGCGGGACGGGCGGGGTCGGTCAGAGAGACGGAGTGGGTGTACGGGCCGGAGTGTGGTGGGTGGGTGTGGGCGGTGGGAGCGATGGAGGACGGGGGCGGGTGACCGTCGGTGGTGGCGGCCGCCGGCGCCGCTGTTACGCCGGGACGGCCCTCGACCAGTCCGGGGCGGTCCCCGTCACCCGGCACAGCGCGAGATAGAGCGGGATCGGCGGGGTGTACGGAACCGTGCCCTCCGGCCGGTGGATGAGCCTGGCGGTGCCGTTGGTCAGGGCGCCGGTGGCGTAGTGCGCCGGGTACGGCCACGACAGGGCGTAATCGGAGTCCGACGGAACGATCCACCACCAGTGGGAACCGTCGGCGTACACGCACCCCAGCCGCGGCAGCAGGGGCACGACGAGCGGACCGAGACGGTCGGGGACGGCTACGGCGTCACAGCCGAGCGGGACCGTCATGCCGTCCGGCACCTGTAGCCGGCGGGCCGGATCCACGGCCGGACGGCGACGCTGCATGCGCACCAGGGAGTCCAGGCCGACGGTGACCTCCTGGCCGGCACGGGCACCTGCACCGGCGGACCGGCCGGAGCCGCCGAGCCGGCCGACGCCCGTCACGGGCGCTCCCCACGGCGGTACTGACCGGGGCCGTGGTGCAGAGGCCGGACGGGTGCCGTGTGCCGGTGCTGATCCGGACGATCGCCCTGCCTGTGCTGCTGTTGCGCGGTCACGTGCTGATGCCCGTCCGCCGTCGCGTGCCGGTGTGGCTCAGGCACCCGGTGCAACGGCTGACCCGCGGCGGGACGTCGGTGCTGTGCCGGCCCGTGCCCGTCGGCCCCGGCCTGCTGGTCCTCGCCGGAGTCGTCCGGGCGGCCCGGCTTGGGGCGGGCGCCCCAGCCGAGGTCGTCGCGCGGCTCGGCGGTGTCGTGGGCCGTGTCGGTCCGGTGGGCCAGCTCGGCCCAGACCAGCAGTCCGGGGCCGTGCCCCTGGGCACCCCAGGCCCGGCACAGCGCGTCGACGAGAAGCAACCCCCTCCCGTGCTCCTCGTCAGGCCGCTGCGCGGACGGGTGGGGATCACCAGGGGCACAGCCCTCGTCCTGCACGGCTATGCGCACCATGTCGCCGTGCTCGTGCAGCTCGCACACGACCCGGCTGCCGGCGGTGTGCACGACCGCGTTCGTGACCAGCTCCGATATGACCAGAGCCGCGTTGTCGCAGGTGTCCGCGCACATCGACCACCCCGACAACCGGGCGTGCGTCAGGCGTCTCGCCTGGGCGACGGAGCCCGGATGGGCGGCCAGCTCGAAGCGGAACCTGCGCTCGGGGGCGCCCCCCTGAGGGGGTGCACCCGCCGCGGCACCGAGACCGGGGCGGTCTGCGGCGGCGTCTGTTCCTAAGGGCGCGGACGGAATCACGCTTGTCACTATCTCCCTGTCGCGGACACTTGGCAAGCGTCACTCTGAAATTTGCAGAGTGCTGTATGACTCGGTCAGAGGTCGTGGCACACTGCTCGCAACAGCACCATGAGCGGCGCCAATTGAGGTCGTCGGGGATCCGAACCGGTCTTCGAATGCACTTTCGAATGGCGCCGTAGGGCTGTCAGGAAACTTTCGGTGGAGCTTTCGGGAGCTCCGGAGCTCGTAGCCCTGGAGTTCCGCGGCTCTCGGTGGAGGTGGCAGCGTGAGCGAACCGCGGTCCGCGCCGACCGTGGGCCAGGTGGTCCTCGGCCGGCGCCTCCTGGACCTGCGGGAACGCGCCGGGCTGAAGCGCGAGGAGGCCGCCCGCGTCCTCCGCGTCGCCCCCGCCACCGTCCGCCGCATGGAGACGGCCGAGGTCAGCCTCAAGATCCCCTACCTGCAGCTGCTGCTGAAGGCCTACGGCGTCCCCGACGACGAGGCCGACGCCTTCGTCCGGCTGGCCGAGGAGGCCAACCGGCCCGGCTGGTGGCAGCGGTTCCACGACATCCTGCCGGGCTGGTTCTCGATGTACGTCAGCCTGGAGGGTGCGGCCACCCTCATCCGCTCCTACGATCCGCACTTCGTCCCCGGCCTGCTCCAGACGGAGGACTACGCGCGCGCGGTCCTGCAATCCGGTGCCGTGGGCCAGACGAGCCCCGACGACATGGAGCGGCACGTCGCGCTGCGCATGCAACGCCAGGAACTGCTCACCCGTGCCGACGCCCCCCGTTTCTGGGCCGTGATGGACGAGACGGTCCTGCGCCGCCCGGTCGGTGGCCCGGAGGTGATGCGCGCCCAGATCGACAAGTTGCTCGAGGCCACGAAGCTGCCCCATGTGACGCTCCAGGTCGCCCCCTTCGCCAACGGGCCGCACCCGGGAACGTACGGGCCCTTCGTGCTGTTCCGATTCGCCATGCCGGAACTGCCCGACATGGTCTACAGCGAGTACCTGACCGGCGCCGTCTACCTGGACGCACGCACCGAGGTGGCGACCCACCTGGAGGTCATGGACCGCATGGCGGCGCAGGCCGCTACGGCACGACGCACGAAGGAGATCCTCCGGGATCTCCTCAAGGAGCTGTGAATGGATCGCATCAGGCCGCGCGGACGCGTCTACAACGGGATGCCCGCGCGGGAGTTGGGCAGCGAGGGGTGGCACAAGCCGTGGAGCGGCGGCAACGGCGGGAACTGCCTGGAGGCGATGAAGCTGGCCGACGGCCGGGTCGCGGTACGCCAGTCCACCGACCCGGACGGGCCCGCGCTGATCTACACGACGGACGAGATAACCGCGTTCATCGAGGGCGCCAAGGCGGGGGAGGCCGACTTCCTGCTGTCCTGATCCCGTCGGCCGGCCCGCTCCCGCGACGCTGTCTCTCGTGCGACTGCCCTCACCCGCGACAGCCGGCCGAGCGGACAACCCGACACCCCCGTCGCCCCCGACGACGGGACTCCGTGGCGGCTCAGGGCATCCGGCGTCACCCTGGCCGTCACCCCGGCGGCAGCACCCCGCACAGCGCCTCGAGCGCCGCACCGTAGGCGTGTTCGGCGGGAGCCGCGTACCCCACCACCAGTCCCTCGTCCACCGTCACGTCCCTCTCCGCATCCCTTCCCGTCGCCGCGTCCGGGTGCCGGAAACCGGCGAGGCCGTCGAGGGCGATGCCGTGCCGTGCGGCGGCGCTCACCGTGGGCCCCTCCGTACCGGGCGGCAGCCGCAGCACCGCGTGCAGCCCGGCCGCGATACCGGTGACCCGGATGTGCGGGGCGTGCGCGGCGAGCGCGGTGACGAGCCGGTCCCGCCTGCGCCGGTACCTCTGCCGCATCCGCCGCACATGACGGTCGTACGACCCGCCGGTGATGAAGTCCGCGAGGGCGAGCTGGTCCAGCACGCTCGCCCACGCCTCCCGCTCGCCCTTCGCCGCCAGCACCGGCCCCACACAGCGGCGTGGCAGAACCATCCAGCCCAGCCGCAGCGCCGGTGACAGGCTCTTGCTGACCGAGCCGATGTAGACCACCCGTTCCGGATCGAGGCCCTGGAGCGCACCGACGGGCCGGCGGTCGTACCGGAACTCGCCGTCGTAGTCGTCCTCCAGCACCACCGCCTCCCGCGCGCGTGCCCAGTCGATCACCGCCGCCCGGCGTTCGGGGTGCAGCGGGCCGCCGGTCGGGAACTGATGCGCGGGCGTGAGCAGCACGGCCCGCTCCCGTCCGAGCGTCTCCACCCGCGCCCCGTCCTCGTCCAGCGGCAGCGGTACGGTGCGCACGCCGGCCGCCGCGAGCAGATGCCGGTGGAAGCCCAGCCCGTACGCCTCCACGCCGAGCGGACCGCGCAGCACGCCACCGGCACCCGGCCTGCCAGGCCTGTCCGGACTGTCCGGTGTGCCCGGCGTGTTCCGGGTGAAGAGCAGCCGAAGCGCGTGCCCGAAGCCCGAGCAGATCACGACCCGGTCCGGCTCGGCCCGCACCCCCCGCGCACGAGCCAGGTACTCCGTCAGCGCCTCCCGCAACTCCGGGCGCCCGGCGGGGTCACCCGGCCCGAACGCCTCGCTCGGCGCCGCCAGCAGCGCCCGGCGGTACGAGGCCGCCCAGGCCGCACGCGGGAAGGCCGACGCATCCGGCGTGCCCTGCCGCAGGTCGTGCCGCGGCCCCCGCACGTGTGCAGGTGCCTCTTCGGGCACGTGGGCCGCGGCGTGTCGCTGCGGCTCGGCGCTCCCGCGCCGGCCGGAACGCGGAGTGACCACGCCCACGGCGACCCTGGTCCCGGAACCCTGCCGGGCGGTCAGCCAGCCCTCGGCCACCAGCTCCGCATACGCGTCGGCCACCGTGTTGCGGGCCACGCCCAGGTCCGCGGCGAGCGAGCGGTACGGCGGCAGCCGGGTCCCCGGAGCCAGCCGTCCGCTGCGTACGGCGCCTCGCAGCGCCCGCGTCAGGGCCGCCCGCCGGCCGCCCGGCCCCGACAGCTCCAGGTGCAGGTCCACACCGATGCGCTGCGCGGAATTGACCCATGATTCCGTCATGTGAATGCACCTTACCGTCGGTCTTTCCGGCCCCTAGGTTGTACACATGACGACGCACACGACCACCGCCCCCGCATCCGCCACCGAGACCGCCGCCGGGACCACCCGCCCCCGCCTGAACCTCGCGAAGGCCGCTCCCAAGGCCTTCCGCGCCCTCGTCGGCTTCGACGCAGCCGCCCGCGAAGGCCTCGACCCGTCCCTCGTCGAACTGATCCAGATCCGCGCCTCGCACCTCAACCACTGCGCCTACTGCCTGCACATGCACACCAACGACGCCCGCAAGGCCGGCGAGGGTGAGGACCGGCTGCACATGATCGCGGTCTGGCGCGAGGCCCGTCACTTCTTCACCCCGAGGGAGCAGGCCGCCCTCGCCCTGACGGACGCCGTGACCCGGGTCGCCGACGGAGGCGTCCCCGACTCCGTCCACGCCGAGGCAGCCTCCCACTTCGACGACCAGGAACTGGGCCACGTCCTCGCCCTGATTCTCACGATCAACACGTGGAACCGCGTGGCCCTGGCGACGGGCAAGGTCGCGGGCACCGACGAACGCGTCGGTTAGCCGGTCCAGCCCCGTCCCGCCGGTCAGTCGGCACGGCACTCGCCCTCGGGCGCGCCCGCGCCGGGACTGCCGCCTTCGGGAGGGGCGCCTTGCAGGCTCTCGGCGCCGGCGTGCGCGCCCCTCGACAACGCGGGCCGTGTCCATCGCCGCGACGGCGCTCGACCGCTCCGACACCAGGCGGGCCGTACCGCAGCGGCCGGCACCGCCGGTGCGCCGCCCCGCCGCCGGACGCCGCCTCAGACCACCATCGGCCGGTCGGTGGGCGCTATCGGGGCCGGAAGCCGTGAACTGCCCGTCAGATAACGGTCGACGGCCGCCGCGACCGCCCGCCCCTCCGCGATCGCCCACACGATGAGCGACTGTCCGCGCGCGGCGTCACCGGCTGCGAACACGCCGGGCGCCCGGGTCGCGAAGCCGCCGTCCCGGGCGATCGTGCCGCGCGGCTCCAGTGTCAGCCCCAACTGCTCGACGAGCCCGTCCTCCCGGTCGGGCCCGGTGAACCCGAGGGCGAGCAGCACGAGGTCGGCAGGGAGCGTCCGCTCGGTCTCCGGCACCGGAAGCCGCCGCTCGTCGACCTCCACCAGGTGCAGCGACCGCACCCGCCCCCTCTCGTCCCCGGTGAAGCGGAGCGTGGACGCCGCGAACAACCGCGCGTCCGCGTCCGCCGCCGGCGCGGTACGCAGGTCCCGCGCCTCCTCGTGCGCGCCGGACAGCCGGTAGGTCTTCGGGTACGTCGGCCACGGCTCGGTGTCCTCGTCCCGCTCGGCACCCGGCTGGGCGTAGATGTCCAGCTGGGTCACGGACGCGGCCCCCTCCCGGACCGCGGTGCCCAGGCAGTCCGCCCCGGTGTCCCCGCCACCGACGATCACGACATGCCTGCCGGAGGCCGACAACGGCGAGACCTCCAGATCGCCCTCACACACCCGGTTGGCCAGCGGCAGATACTCCATCGCCTGGTGTATCCCGTTCAACTCACGGCCCGGAACCGAGAGTTCACGCCACGCCGTCGCACCCGTGGCGATCACCACCGCGTCGTACCGGGCCCGCAGCTCCGCCGCCGGAACGTCCCGTCCGACCACCGTCGACGTACGGAACCTCGTCCCCTCGGCCCGCATCTGCTCGATCCGGCGCTCCAGATGCACCTTCTCCATCTTGAACGCGGGGATGCCGTAACGCATCAGCCCACCGATCCGGTCATCCTTCTCGTACACCGCCACCGTGTGCCCGGCCCGGGTCAGCTGCTGTGCCGCGGCCAGCCCCGTGGGCCCGGAGCCGATGACGGCGACCGTCTTCCCGGACAGCCGCTCGGGCGGCCGGGCCGGAGTGAAACCCTCCTCCCACGCCCGGTCCGCGATCGCACACTCGACGTTCTTGATCGTGACGGCCGGCTGGTTGATCGCCAGCACGCACCCCGCCTCGCACGGCGCCGGACACAACCGTCCGGTGAACTCGGGGAAGTTGTTCGTGGAGTGCAGCCGGTCACTCGCGTCCCGCCAGTCCTCCCGGGACACCAGGTCGTTCCACTCGGGGATGAGGTTCCCCAGCGGACAGGCGTGGTGGCAGAACGGGACGCCGCAGTCCATGCAGCGGTCGGCCTGCTTGCTGATGATGGGCAGCAGCGCTCCCGGGACGTACACCTCGTCCCAGTCCCGCACCCGCTCCTCGACGGGCCGCCGCGGCCACTCCTGGCGCGGCGTGGTCATGAACCCCTTGGGATCGGCCATGGGCGTCTTCCTCGCGTACGGGGCACCGGAGGCACCGGATGTACGACGGGCCGTGCCTCGGTAGGCGCTGCTCTTCCGGCCACGATACGTCCGCGCCGGCGACCGCGCAGAGTGGCGGACAGCGCTTTCTTCCAGGGTTCTTCCCAGCGGGCTGCCGGCCGCCCGCCGCGGGGCACCAGCGTCACCTCACTCCCGCCGGCAGCCCGTCGACCGGTGGCCGGCCCCGCGACCGCTGCCGGCCACGCCCGAAGGGCGCCCTGTCGCACGCTGCGGCGGTGTCCGCCTGCCTCGCCTCAGCCGGTGCTCTCCCCGGCCCCCCGCCACGTCCGCAGCACGTCCTGCACCGACGGGGCGATCCGGCGCCGTGCCTCGTACCGTGCCACTCCGCTCATCAGCAGCTGGTCGTACGGCGTGTCCACATGCCGTACGGCCGCCACCACCGCCGATATCACCGCCCCCTCGGACAGCACGCGCCCGGCCGCGCTGCGTCCGACCCGCCCGCTGCCCCGCACCGACGCGTGGGCCGCGATCGCGCGGGCCCGCTCACCCGGGCAACCGGGGAACAGCCGGAGGATCTCGGCGGTGAATGCCGCAGCGAACCGCTCGTCCTTCACCGCCCTGCTCCGCGCGTCCCGCGCCCGCCTCCGGCGCCGCGCCTCCGCGTCCGCCAGACAGCGGGCCTCGGCCCGGGCCAGCGCCGCCGCCTCCACGAGCACGCCCTGGCGTTCGTAGCGGCTCTTGCGGCGGTTGAACCGCACCACCACCGCCGACAGCGAACTCTCCTCCCGCGCCCTGCGGGTGAGCGCCGTGTCGCCGCGTGCCAGGAGCACCAGATGCCCGAGGTCGGCACAGTCCAGGCACCGCGGGGCTCCGTCCTCCAGCACCAGCAGCGACAGCGGACCGCGCCGGCAGCCGGCGCACCGCTTCCGTTTCAGCGGCTGGACGACGACAAGTCCGCCGGGGGAGTGGGGAGTCGTGGGAAACGCCATACGCGGTACGTTCCCCTTCACCGCCCAAGCCTCCCCCACGGGCCCCGTCTTCTCCCCCTCCTTCCGGCCACGACTCCT
The DNA here is from genome assembly GCF_043080665.1 of Streptomyces sp. NPDC014991. Lineage (NCBI taxonomy): Bacteria > Bacillati > Actinomycetota > Actinomycetes > Kitasatosporales > Streptomycetaceae > Streptomyces > Streptomyces sp. NPDC014991. The sequence continues at coordinate 34,509 of NZ_JBIBVY010000001.1, read as the reverse complement.
TCGTCCTCCGGGCCCCGTCTCCGTCTCCGCGCCAGACGGGCGTCGGCGGGGAGCCGAGCGCCAGGCGGGCTTCGGCGGGGAGCTGATCCCGCCGACGCGGTACCGCTCGACGCCGGCGCCCTCACCGGTCTCCGGAGCCACCCGGCATCATGGGCTCTGTGCGACTCGAAGCGATCACCTGGGACCGGCTCGCCGAGCTGCTCGCCGACCGGCTGGCCGGCCTGGAGCCGGCCGACGGAGGGGCCTGGCCGCGTGTCGGCTTCGACGGCGCCCCGGCCGCCCGGCCCGGCGACCTCGCCGAACGCGTCGGGGAGGCGCTGCGGCTGCGCGGCCGGCCCTCGCTCGTGGTCGGCGCCGAGGGCTTCCTGCGCCCTGCCTCGCTGCGGCTGGAGCACGGGCGGCGGGACGCGGAGTCGTACTACAGCGGATGGTTCGACACGGGCGCCCTGTGGCGGGAGGTCTTCGGCCCGCTGGATCCCGGAGGCACCGGGCGGATCCTGCCCGACCTCTGGGATCCCGCCACCGACCGGGCCACCCGCAGCCCGTACGTCCATCTCCCGCCCCGCGGGATCCTGCTGCTCCACGGCCCCCTTCTGCTCCGTCACTGGTTCCCCTTCGACCTGACCGTGCACCTCCTCCTCTCCCCGGGCGCCCTGCGCCGCCGCACCCCCGAGACCGACCACTGGACCCTCCCCGCCTTCGCGCGCTACGAGGCCGAGACCGACCCGGCCGGGACGGCGGACGTCCTCGTACGCACCGACGACCCACGCCATCCCGCCTGGAGCACCTGATCCGGACGTACGGCCGGCGACCGGGCCCACCCGCCCAGCCGATGCGGCCGCCCGGCCGGCGACGGACCCGCCCAGCCCTCGGACTGGTCCAGGCGACGCGAGCCGCCGTACGCCGGCGCCCCGCCTTCTGGGCCCTCTCGTTCGGATCATGCCGGGCTCGCGGCCTCTGGCACCGCGCCTCGCCGCGTTGTCGTCGGTTGCCATGGCTCCGCCATGGCGCCCTCCTCCGCCGTGCGATGCACGGCACCAGGACCCGCTCCCTGATCCGGCCCGATCCGAACGAAAGACCCTAGAGCCAGCCGTTGCGCCGGAACCCCCGGTACAGCACCAGACACGCCGTCGCCATCACGGCCATGACCAGCGGATAGCCGAACTGCCAGTGCAGCTCCGGCATGTGCTGGAAGTTCATGCCGTACACCCCGCACACCATCGTCGGTACGGCGATCACCGCGGCCCAGGCCGTGATCTTGCGCATGTCCTCGTTCTGCGCGACGGTCACCTGCGCCAGATGCGCCTGGAGGATGGAGTTGAGCAGTTCGTCGAACGCGGCGATCTGCTCCTTGGCCCGTATCAGATGGTCGGACACGTCCCGGAAGTACGCCTGTATCTCCGGGTCGACGACCCGTATCGGCCGCGTGGCCAGATCCTCCACCGGGCGGCCCAGCGGCGCCACCGCCCGCTTCAGCTCCAGCAGTTCACGCTTCATCTGGTAGATACGGCCCGGATCGAGGCAGGCGCCGTCCTCCGAGAACACCTCCGTCTCCACCTGGTCGATGTCGGCCTGCACCGCGTCCGTGACGTTCAGGTAGTCGTCGACGACATGGTCGGCGATCGCGTGCAGCACCGCCGCCGGCCCCTTGACGAGCTGATGCGGGTTCGCCTCCAACTCCTCACGGAGCGGGCCCAGTGAGCCGTGCCTGCCGTGCCGTACCGTGATGACGAAGTCCTCGCCGACGAACAGCATGATCTCGCCCGTGTCCACCACCTCGCTGGTGGCCGTCAGCCGCTCGTGCTCCACGTAACAGACGGTTTTGAACACCGCGAAGAGCGTGTCTCCGTAGTGCTCCAGTTTGGGGCGCTGATGGGCCTCGACCGCGTCCTCCACCGCGAGCGGATGCAGGTCGAACAGCTCGGCCACGCCCGCGAACTCGTGTTCCGTCGGCTCGTGCAGTCCCAGCCAGACGAAGCCCTCGCCGCTCTTGCGGACCAGCCGCACGGCGTCCACCAGATCGGCACATCCCGGCACGCGCACGCCGTCCTGATACGTCACGCAGTTGACCACCGACGAGCCCAGTGGCGACCTGGCGGGGTGGCTCAGGTCCACGCGCGGCCGACGCCGGGCCAGCCGTGCCACCTTGCGCAGACCACCGACCCTGCCCAGCCCCGTGACCTTCCGCAGATTCCCTGCCATCGACATGTGGATCTCCTCGCGTGGATCTCCGCGCAGTGCTTCCGTGCCATTGCCCGGCAAGTCTGCCAGTTCCGGACACAGCGGGAGCGAACCTGTGGGAACAGGGAGTTCCGCTTGTGTTCTCCTGTGGACAGAGGCCGGTCAAAGCGGACAAGACGGGTGACTGGGATGATCGCGCCATGACGCCATCCGATGGATACCTCCTGGACAACCGGCAGAACGAGGCAGGTCGACGCTTCGACGCCTTCGCCGCCCTCTTCGACCCCACGACCTTCCGGCACCTCGAAGGACTCGGCATCCGGTCCGGCTGGCGCTGTTGGGAAGTCGGCGCCGGCGGCACCTCCGTCGTGTCCTGGCTCGCCGGGAAAGTGGGGCCGGCCGGTCAGGTCGTCGCCACCGACATCGACACCTCCCGGCTCGCCGCCGCGGTCCGTCCACCGGTGGAGGTCCGCGTCCACGACGTGGGCGCCGACGAACCCCCGGGGGAGGGCTTCGACCTGGTCCACGCCCGGCTGGTCCTGGTCCACGTCCCGGACCGGGACCGGGCGTTGCGCTCCATGGTCCAGGCCCTGCGGCCGGGCGGCCGCCTGCTGGTCGAGGACGCCGACCCCGCACTCCAGCCCCTGATCTGCCCCGACGAACACGGTCCCGAGCAGCGGCTCGCCAACCGGCTGCGCCAGGGTTTCCGCAAGCTGCTCGCCGACCGCGGAGCCGACCTGTCGTACGGCCGCAGACTCCCGCGTCTGCTCCGGGAGGCCGGGCTGCACGACGTGGAGGCCGACGCGCACTTCCCCGTGACCTCACCCGCCTGCACGGCCCTGGAGGCCGCTACCGTCCGTCAGGTCCGCTCCCGGCTGGTCGCCGCCGGCCTGGCCACCGACCAGGAGATCGACCAGCACCTGGCCAACGTGGCGGCCGGCGGCATGGACCTGGCCACCGCACCGATGATCTCGGCGTGGGGCCGCAAGGCATAGCGTTCGTTCCTCGGACTCCGCCGCCCGGCCGACGAGGCAGCAGGGCCGGCCGGCCCCGGACCGTTCTGCCGCCGGTGCCACCGAGCGCCCCCGCGGGGTCAGTCCGCGCTTCCCGGCCGCGGTGGTCTGCCGCCCACCCGTTCCACCGCCTCCGCGCCCGCCCGGCAGCCCCACGCCGCCGCCTCCTCCGGCGGCGCGCCCGCGAGCAGCGCGGCGAGGAAAGCACCGGTGAAGGCGTCACCGGCGCCGGTGGTGTCCCGAGGCGCCGCAGGCACGGCCGGGACCCGGACCGGTACGGCACCGGACCGGGCCACCAGCGCCCCGTCCGGGCCCGCCTTGGCCACCACAAGCGGTACGAACCGACTCAACCTGGCCGCCGCGTCCACCGGATCCGGCGCCCCGGTCAGCAGGCACGCCTCGTCCCTGCTGGGCAGCAGCACGTCCAGTCCCTCCGCGAACGCCAGGAAACGGTCCGCTCCCAGCCCCGCCAGGAAGCCGGCCGACGCCGGGTCCAGGCTGACCGGCACGCCACGCGCGCGTGCCGCCGCGACGGCCCTGCGGACCAGTTGCCGGCTCGGTTCGGTGAACAGCAGATAGCCCGACAGATGCAGCCGGGCCACGCCGTCGAGCAGTGCGTCCGACCAGTCGGCGGGGTCGAGCCGCAGAGACGCCCCGCTGTCCGTCAGGAACGTCCGCTCGGCCGCCGCACCCGTGTCGACCAGGCAGATCACCGTCCCGGTCGCCGCCTCGGGATCCACCACCAGCCGGGGCCGCACCCCGGCCGCCACCAGCTCCCGCTCGTGCCACGCGGCGGCGTCCGCGCCCACGCGCCCCAGCAGCCGTACGTCCGCGCAGCCCGCGTGGGCGGCCCAGCAGGCCACGTTGGCGCCCGCACCACCCGGCAGCGTCCGGATCACGGCGGCCGTGTCGGTGCCGGCCGCGAGCGGCCCCCGGTGCCGGGCCACCACGTCGGTGACCACGTCCCCGACGACCAGCAGCGCCCTGTTCCGCTCAGCGGTCACCCCCTGGTCCACGCCGTGGCGATCCGCGCCGCCAGCCGTACGTTGCCCCGCACCGCCGCCAGGTTGGCGCTCAGCGAGGCTCCGTCCGTGTGACGGACCAGATGGTCCAGCAGGAACGGTGTCACCGCCTGCCCGGTGACACCCCGCTCCGCGCAGGCGCGCAGCGCGTCGGAGAGCACGCGCGCGTGCAGCCCGGGATCGAGTTGTTCAGCCTCCGGAACGGGGTTCGCGACGATCAGCGCGGACTCCGGCGCGTCCAGGGCGTCCTGGGCGCGCATGACGGCGACGACCTGCTCCGGACTGTCCAGCGTCCAGTCCACCGGATGCCCCGAGTCCGACAGATAGAAGCCGGGGAACCGGTCCGTGCCGAACCCGGCGACGGCCACGCCCAGCGTCTCCAGCCGCTGCAGCGTCGCCGGCACGTCCAGGATCGACTTCACGCCCGCGCACACCACCGTGATCCGGGTCCGCGCCAGCAGCCCCAGGTCGGCGGACTCGTCCTGGGTCAGTGTCCACTCCCGGTGCACACCGCCCAGCCCGCCCGTGGCGAACACCCGGATCCCCGCCAGCGCGGCCAGCTGTGCCGTCGCCGACACGGTCGTCGCACCGCTCGCCCCCGCGGCCACGGCGAGCGGCAGGTCACGGTGGCCCAGCTTGCGGATGCCGTCCTGGTTCGCGACCCGCTCCAGCTGCCGCTCGTCAAGGCCGACCCGCGGCTGACCGTCGAGCACGGCGACGGTCGCCGGCACGGCACCCTCCCGCCGCACCGCCTCCTCCAGCTCCCGCGCGACCTCCAGGTTGCGCGGACGGGGCAGGCCGTGCGCGATGATCGTGGACTCCAGGGCCACCACCGGGCGCCGCGCGTCGAGCGCTCCCCGCACCTCTTCCGACACCACCAGCACCACGTGCCCGCCTCCTGTCCGTCGGTTCCTCCTCATCCCTGGCGGGCGCCGGCACCGCATAAACGCTTGCGGCCTGTGGGAGACGCCACCAGCCTGGGCCGCATGACGAACAACACCACGCGTCTCGACCACGTCGTCCTGTGGGTGACCGATCCCGTCGCGGCAGCCGGCTTCTACGAGACGGCCGTCGGCCTGGAGCCGCTCAGGGTCACCGAGTTCACCGAGGGAAAGGCGGCCTTCCCCTCCGTACGCGTCAACGAGGAGACCATCCTCGACCTCGCCCCGCGCACCTTCGCCGCACGCATGAGGATGCTGCCCGGCTCGGCCGACAGCGCGGGCCACCCCGTCAACCACGTCTGTCTGTCCCTGCCGGCCGCCGCCTTCGACACCCTGCGCGCCCGCCTCCAAGAACACGATGTCCCCGTGTCGGACATCGACCGCGGCCTGTCCGGCGCCCGCGGCGACGCCACCCGCAGCTTCTACTTCCGCGACCCCGACGGCAACATATTCGAGGCCCGGCACTACGACGACTAGGGTCCTCCGTGCGGATCAGGCCGTACCAGGGGAGCGGGGTCCGGCAGCGGCGGGAACGTTCCGGCGGGCCGCCTCGTTGCCTCTGGGTCCACCCGCGTCGCTGTCCCTTGGAGCATCGTGTCCGAAACCACGCACGCCACCTCCACCGTTCTCCCCTTACTCCCGGCCCTGAGCGTGCAGGCCGAACGACTGGTCGAGCTGGGGGTGCACGAGATCGCAGGGCTGTCCACCGCCGAGCTCCGTGCCTTCGCCGAGGCCGCCGAGGCATCTGCGGGTGGCGACGGCGCCCTACTCGCCGTCCACCCGGGCCGGGCCACTGCCTCCGCCCTCGCGCGGCTGCTCCGCCACGACGGCAAGCCGGGCTTCGTCGTCACCGACATGCCCGACGTCGACCTCTTCGCCCCGCTCGACACGGTCGCGCTGCCCGACGCCCCGCTCTACCTCCTCACCGGCCTCGACCGCGGTGACCGGATGGCCAACCGGAGCCCGAACGAGGCGCTGCCCGCCCTCACGGCGGAGAACCGCACCCCGTTGCTGCTCACCGAAGGCATCCACTGGGTGATGCAGCAGCCCGCCGTCCTGGAGCGCAACCACTGCTTCATGACCATCGGCTCCCGGCTGCGCAAGGCCAACGGCGCGCTGGACGCCCGCACGCCGGCGATCTGGATCAGCAACGGCACCGGGCGTGACGGCCGCGAGCGTCGCAACGCCCCCAAGGTGGGCTGGTGCTGGGCGGGCAACCGGCACACCTGGTTGGGCTTCGCCTCCGCAACGAGCCGCTCGGTGCTGGACCTGTAAGGAGTCGTGACCGGGCGGGGCGGAGGCCGCGGAGCCGGATGATCGCGCCACGCAGCTGGAGCCCCGCCAGGCAGCTGCCCGGTGTCTGGTCGTAGCGGATGGCCAGGCCCCGCCACGACCAGACGGCTCGCTCGACGGTGTCGCGCTTCCCGTACCGCTGGGCGTCGTAGGTCACCGGCCGTCCGCCGGCGACGCCGTCCGGGCGGGTGCGGGGCACGCCCCCACAGGTCCGCGAACCCTGATCTTCTCCGGGACAGATGAACGGGGGGGGCCCCCGCCCCCCGGGCGGCCGGGCCGGGGGCGACTACGGAGGCCATCTCAGAACAGCGGCTCGGGCAGCACGCCCTCCAGGGCGAGCAGCTTCCGCTTGGTCTCCAGCCCGCCCCCGAAACCGCCGATGCCGCCGCCGCGCTCCACCACCCGGTGGCAGGGCACGACCACGGGCAGCGGATTGGCGCCCATCGCCGCGCCGACCGCCTGCGCAGCGCCGGGCTGCCCGACCCGCCCCGCCAGATCGCCGTACCCGACCACGGTGCCGTACGGCACTCCGGACGCCAGTGCGCGCAGCACCTGCCGGTTGAACCCGGATATCAGTGACCAGTCCAGCGGCAGGTCGAAAGCGTGCCGCTCGCCCGCCAGGTAGGCCCGCACCTGGCGTACGGCCTCCGCCAGCAGCGGCGCGTCCGGATCCTCCACGGGCTCGCGGCCCAGCCGGGCGGCCAGCCGCTCCAGCGCCCGCAGGCGCACGGCGTCCGACGCGTGGAAGACCACGTTCACCAGGCCGTCGCCGGTCGCTGCCAGCATCAGCGGACCGATGTCCGTGCCGACGACGGCCCACACGAGTCGCTGCTCATCCCGCCCATGGCTGTCCATGCGCCCACGGTACGACCCGCCACCGACAACGACCGTCCCGCTCAGTCCGAAGCCAGCGCCGCCCGCACCACGTCGGGCTTGTTGCTGATGATCCCGTCGACGTCGTACCCGGCCACCCGGCGCGCGGTGGCCGCGTCGTCCACCGTCCAGGCGAACAGCCCCAGCGGCCTGCCGTGCGGCCCGTCGATGGCGTGCGCGGCCGAGACGTAGCCCAGGGAGAGCGAGTCGTGCGGGGGATTGACCAGATCGGCGAAGCCCGCGAACCGGGGCAGATCCGACACGGTGGGCGTACCCAGGTAGGCGGTGGTGACCGCGGGCTTCAGTTCGTGGACGGTCCGCACGCTGTCGGCGCTGAAGCTCTGCACGATCAGCCGCCCCAGATGGCGGCCGTCCAACCAGCCCTCGTTGGCGAGCAGCTTCATGGTCTGCTGTTCGAGGCCCGGATACAGCTCCGGGTTCTTGATCTCCATGAGCAGCTTCTCGTGGTTGTGCTCCAACCGCCGCATGTACTCCGCCAGTGTCGGCACGCGCGTGCCCGCGTACGCGGGGGAGAACCAGCTGCCCGCGTCCAGCCGGGCGATCTCGGCGGCGGTGAAGTCCTTCACCTTCCACGGCGCGCGGCCGGGAAAGACCTGCTCGACGTCCGTGGTGCGTTCCAGGCCGTCGTCGTGGAGGACGATCAGCACGCCGTCCTTGGTGCGCTGGACGTCGTTCTCGACCCAGGAGAAGCCCAGCTCGGCGGCCTTGTCGATGGCGGCCAGCGTGTTCTCGGGGGCGTAGGCCGAGGCGCCCCGATGGGCGATCACCGTGGGTGGGCCGTCCTCGCCCGCCCGGGCGTCGGAGGCGGGGCTCAGCAGGATCGTCCCCGTCCCCAGGACCGTGGCGACGGTGGCGGCGACTACGCGCGCGTACATGCGTACTCCTCGCGTCGAGCGGATACCGACAGCACCAGACTGACAGCACTGGGTCAACGGCACCCGGGCGCACGACGACCACGGACCGAACGGGGATCTCCGCGACCGCTCACCAGTGCCGCACAAGTGCGGCAACGCCGTGTTTCTTTGCCGCAGAATCGTTCGACCATTCCGGTGGGGGTCATACTCTCTGCGACAACCCTGACCGCCGCGCGGTCCTGGGACGGGGGCGCATTCCAAACATTCCGGGACGTAAGAAGGCGGAAGGGCAGCCGCGATGCAAGGCACGGTCGACGGATTCAGCTACGGGGCCGTGACCCCGTTGGTGGCCTATCTGATGGCCTGCCTCGGTGGCGCCCTCGGCTTGCGCTGCACCACCAGATCCCTGCTGGTCACGCACTCCAGGCGACCCGCCTGGCTGGCCCTCGGCTCGGCCGCGATCGGCTCCGGCATATGGACCATGCACTTCGTCGCCATGATGGGCTTCTCCATCCAGGGGGCGCCGATCCACTACGACGGGCCGATCACGTACGCGAGTCTCGGTCTCGCCATCGTCATGGTCGGTGTGGGGATCTTCATCGTCGGTTACCGGGGTGCCACCGGCACCCCGCTCTTCACCGGCGGCACGATCACCGGCCTGGGCGTCGCCTCCATGCACTACCTCGGCATGGCGGGCGTCCGCTTCCACGGCCGGTTCACCTACAACACGATCACCGTCGCCGCCTCCGTCGTGATAGCGGTCGTCGCCGCCACCGCCGCCCTGTGGGCCGCCGGCCGCGTCCGGGGCTTCCTGTGGAGCGTGGGCGCGAGCCTGGTCATGGGACTCGCGGTCAGCGGCATGCACTACACCGGGATGGCCGCCCTCGGCGTTCACCTCGACGGTGTCTCCCACGCCACCGGAGGCGCGCCGGAGGCCTCCGTGCTCGCGCCGATGCTGATCGGCCCGCTCGCCTTCCTGCTCCTCGCGGGCGTCGTCGTGATCTTCGATCCGCTGATGGTCACGGGCCGCCCCGAGTGGACGCCCGTCGAGGACAAGCCGGGCGTGCCGGCCGCCGCCGTCGCCTCCCACACCGGCCGCCGGCCCGCCCTCCACGGGGGACACCAGCCGGAGCACCACGGCCAGCGCACCCCGCAGAACCGCTGACCGGGGCCGGTTGTCAGTGGGGGGTCGTACGGTTGATGACATGCGGCCCGTTTCCCACATCGAACGCACGGTGGCGCCTTTCGAGGTCGTCAGCCCCTACCAGCCCAGCGGCGACCAGCCGGCGGCCATCGCCGACCTGGCCAAGCGCATCGAGGCCGGCGAGAAGGACGTCGTCCTCCTGGGCGCGACCGGCACCGGCAAGTCCGCCACCACTGCGTGGATGATCGAGAAGCTCCAGCGCCCCACGCTCGTGATGGCGCCGAACAAGACGCTCGCCGCCCAGCTGGCCAACGAGTTCCGCGAGCTGCTCCCGAACAACGCCGTCGAGTACTTCGTCTCGTACTACGACTACTACCAGCCCGAGGCCTACGTCCCCCAGTCGGACACCTACATCGAGAAGGACTCCTCGATCAACGAGGAGGTCGAGCGCCTGCGCCACTCGGCCACCAACTCGCTGCTCACCCGCCGTGACGTCATCGTGGTCGCGTCGGTGTCCTGCATCTACGGCCTCGGTACCCCGCAGGAGTACGTGGACCGCATGGTCCCGCTCAGGGTCGGCGACGAGATCGACCGCGACGAGCTGCTGCGCCGCTTCGTGGACATCCAGTACACCCGCAACGACATGGCTTTCACCCGCGGCACCTTCCGGGTCCGCGGCGACACCATCGAGATCTTCCCGGTCTACGAGGAGCTGGCCGTCCGCATCCAGATGTTCGGCGACGAGATCGAGGCGCTGTCCACGCTCCACCCGCTCACCGGCGAGATCATCAGCGACGACGAGCATCTGTACGTCTTCCCCGCCTCCCACTACGTCGCCGGACCCGAGCGCATGGAGCGGGCCGTCAACGACATCGAGAAGGAGCTGGGGGACCGCCTCGCGGAGATGGAGAAGCAGGGCAAGCTCCTGGAGGCCCAGCGCCTGCGGATGCGCACCACGTACGACCTCGAGATGCTCCGCCAGATCGGCACCTGCTCCGGCGTGGAGAACTACTCGATGCACTTCGACGGCCGCCTGCCCGGCTCCCCGCCCAACACCCTGCTGGACTACTTCCCGGACGACTTCCTGCTCGTCATCGACGAGTCGCACGTCACCGTCCCGCAGATCGGCGCGATGTACGAGGGCGACGCCTCCCGCAAGCGCACCCTCGTGGACCACGGCTTCCGCCTGCCCTCGGCCCTGGACAACCGTCCCCTGAAGTGGGAGGAGTTCCAGGAGCGCGTCGGGCAGACCGTCTATCTGTCGGCCACCCCGGGAACCTACGAGCTGTCCCGCTCGGACGGTGTCGTCGAGCAGATCATCCGCCCCACCGGCCTGGTCGACCCCGAGGTCGTGGTCAAGCCCACCGAGGGCCAGATCGACGACCTGGTGCACGAGATCCGCAAGCGCACCGAGAAGGACGAGCGGATCCTCGTCACCACGCTGACCAAGAAGATGGCCGAGGACCTCACCGACTACTTCCTGGAACTCGGCATCCAGGTCCGCTATCTGCACAGCGACGTCGACACCCTGCGCCGCGTCGAACTGCTGCGCGAGCTGCGCTCCGGTGAGTACGACGTCCTGGTCGGCATCAACCTGCTCCGTGAAGGCCTCGACCTGCCCGAGGTGTCCCTCGTGGCGATCCTGGACGCCGACAAGGAGGGTTTCCTCCGCTCGGGCACCTCGCTGATCCAGACCATCGGCCGCGCCGCACGAAACGTCTCCGGCCAGGTCCACATGTACGCCGACAAGATCACCCCGGCGATGGCGAAGGCCATCGACGAGACGAACCGCCGCCGGGAGAAGCAGGTCGCCTACAACAAGGCCAGAGGCATCGACCCGCAGCCCCTGCGGAAGAAGATCAACGACATCGTCGCGCAGATCGCCCGCGAGGAGGTCGACACCGAACAGCTCCTCGACTCCGGTTACCGCTCGGCGAAGGACGGCAAGGCCGCCAAGGCACCCGTCCCGTCGCTCGGGGACAAGGCGGCCAAGGGCGCGAAGGCCGGCAAGGGTGCCAAGGCCGCCAAGGGCCGGGCGGTTCCGACGGACCGGCCGGCGGCCGAACTCGCCGGACAGATCGAGGAGATGACCCAACGGATGCGCGCCGCCGCCGCGGAGCTCCAGTTCGAGATCGCGGCCCGGCTGCGTGACGAGGTCTCCGAGATGAAGAAAGAGCTGCGCCAGATGCGGGAGGGCGGCCTCGCCTGACCTCCGCGACGGTGCCGGACCTCGCCATATGCGCCGAGTGTTGCAACACCGACACAAAGCGCGGTTCGGGGTTCGGCGCCGTCGCCGCCCCTGCGTAGGGTTTTCGACAACCGCGCGGCTCCATGGCGCGGCAACAGGGGACTGTCGAGAGGGGAATCAGCCGTGTCCGTGAACTTGTCCAAGGGTCAGGCCATCAGCCTGGAGAAGAAGGACGGGGGCACCCTGACGGCGGTCCGTATGGGCCTCGGCTGGCAGGCGGCGAAACGGCGCGGCCTGTTCGGCTCCCGCACCCGGGAGATCGACCTGGATGCCTCGGCGGTCCTCTTCGCCGGCGGGGAACCCAAGGACGTCGTCTTCTTCCGTCACCTGGTGAGCGACGACGGTTCCGTGCGCCACACCGGTGACAACCGCGTCGGCGGCGCCGGTCAGGGCGGGGACGACGAGGCCATCCTGGTGGACCTCCAGCGCGTCCCGGTCCACGTCGACCAGATCGTCTTCACCGTGAACTCCTTCACCGGCCAGACCTTCCAGGAGGTGCAGAACGCGTTCTGCCGCCTCGTGGACGAGACCAATGGTCAGGAACTCGCCCGCTACACGCTGGCCGGTGGTGGCGACTACACCGCCCAGATCATGGCCAAGGTGCACCGTGCCGGCTCCGGCTGGACGATGACGGCCATCGGCGCGCCGGCCGGCGGCCGCACCTTCCAGGACCTGATGCCGGCGATCCTGCCGCATCTGTAGGAGCGCCGGCCACGGGGTGCGGCAGACGGGAGACCGCGACCCAGGGGGCCACGGCGATGACGGCCGAGCTGGTGCGGGGACAGAACCACCCGCTGTCCCGGGTCCGGCTGGAGACCCGCATCTCGGCCGGAGCGCCGGTCCTGGCCGGAGCCCCACTCGCCGACGAGTACGGCAGGGTGCGCGGCCCCCAGTGGGTGGCCCACCCCGGCGTCGCCGTACCGCCCGGCGTCGAGGTGTCCGCTCCCGCTCCCAGCCCCCAACCGCTGCCGCCTCCGTTGCCGCTGCCGCCCCGCAGACCGCTGCCGCTCCCGGCGCGGCGGAGCCGGCGCGGTCGGTGAGCTGGGCGAGGCCGCGGTCGAGGACAGCGCGCGCCTGGTCGACCAGCTGGGCGCCGCCCGGTCGTCGAACCCGTGGGGGGAGTCGTGGACCGTCAGGAGCTGCCGTGCGGTGTCGACATCGGCCGGCAGTGTCCTGGACGCGCCTGCGGACATCGCCATCCGGACCAGGCCGACGCGCCGGGTGAGTTCCATCAGAACTCCGGACCGCGTCAGCGGCAGGTGAGCCGGCTGCGTCATCTCGCCGACGAGGGCCCGGCCGCCGGCGTACATCTCCTGCTGGTGGCGGACCGGGAGGACGCCGCCGCCCACGGTCCCTCGCTGGACCCGTTGTGGCGTTCGTTGCTGCGACTCACCCCGCTGCCCGGCGATCACCTCGCCGCTCCCTGGGTCGGGCACGTCTGACGTATGAGCCTCACGGATCCCGGTCGGCAGCCGGATCCTGCCTGAGGTGCTCGCACAAGTGGCCAGAGCCCTCCCCAAGTACGAGTAAAGCCCCTCTGAGCAGGCTTTTTGGAATTTCCTTTACTTCTCTCTTTACCTTCCCTTGGGCGTTGAGGTACTGTTTTTTGTGCGGAGGGGAGTACTCCCTGACTGCGGCGCTCCCGTCAATACGGACCGGTTCCGGTCCCGGGACGCCGGCCCATCGTGGGTGGAAGAGACCTCCGGCAGCGACGACGCTGACGTATTCGCCGTGACGTAATGCCGGAGGTGCAGTGCAAGTCACCCTGACCCTGTGGGTCCTCACCATCGTGGGCCTCGCCGCCCTGATCGCCGTCGACTTCCTCATCGGTCGCAAGCCCCATGAGGTGTCGGTCAAGGAAGCGGGTGTCTGGACCGTCGTCTGGATCGCCCTGGCCGGTCTGTTCGGCCTCGGCCTCCTCGTCTTCGGCGGCGGACAACCGGCCGGCGAGTTCTTCGCGGGCTTCATCACCGAGAAGTCGCTGAGCGTCGACAACCTCTTCGTCTTCGTCCTGATCATGGCGAAGTTCGCGGTGCCCACCCAGTACCAACAGCGCGTCCTGCTCGTCGGTGTCCTCATAGCCCTGGTCCTGCGGGCCGTCTTCATCGCCGCGGGAGCCGCCGTCCTCGGCAGCTTCTCCTGGGTGTTCTACCTCTTCGGTGCCTTCCTGATCTGGACCGCCTGGAAGCTCATCCAGGAGGCCCGGGCGGACCACGAGGACGAGGAGTTCGAGGAGAACAAGCTGCTGAAGGCCGCGGAGCGCAGGTTCGGCGTGGCCGACCGGTACCACGGCACCAAGCTGTGGATCCAGCAGAACGGCAAGCGCGTCATGACCCCGATGCTGGTCGTGATGCTCGCCATCGGCACCACTGACGTGCTGTTCGCCCTGGACTCCATCCCCGCGATCTTCGGCCTGACCCAGGACCCGTACATCGTCTTCACCGCCAACGCCTTCGCCCTGATGGGGCTGCGCCAGCTGTACTTCCTCATCGGCGGACTGCTCAGGAAGCTGGTCCACCTGTCGTACGGACTGTCGATCATCCTCGGCTTCATCGGGATCAAGCTGGTGCTGCACGCCCTGCACGAGTCCGGCGTGCACGTGCCGGAGATCGGCATCCCGGTCTCGCTCGGCGTGATCTGCGCCGTCCTCGCCGTCACCACGATCACCAGCCTGATGGCCTCGCGGAAGCAGGCGGCCGTGGAAGCGGCGCACGTGGACGAGGGCACTCCGAGGGAGAACGCCGACGCCTGACCGCGCTGACGGCTCTGCGGGGCCCCGGTGCGACGCGGTGTCGGCCGGTGCGGGGGCCGGCCCCCGCCGGTACCGGGCCCCGCACCGGAAAGGACAAGAGGTGTCCCGAAAGAACGACATGCGAATGCTGTACGTCTCTGCGAACATCGCCGCATGATCACTCGGCTGTGGTCGCTCACCCGGCAATGGACGGCCCTCGTGCCGGTGCTCGCGATCGTCCTGCTGGTGTTCACCTGGGGCCGCGACCTGCCCGGCGCGGTCGTCGCCCTGGTGACCCTCGTTCTCGCCGGCGCCGTTCTGGCGGCGGTGCACCACGCCGAGGTGGTCGCCCACCGGGTGGGCGAGCCCTTCGGTTCGCTGGTGCTCGCCATCGCCGTCACGATCATCGAAGTGGCCCTGATCGTCACCCTCATGGCCGACGGCGGTGACAAGAGTTCCACCCTGGCCCGGGACACCGTCTTCGCCGCCGTGATGATCACCTGCAACGGCATCGTCGGGATCTGCCTGCTCGTCGCCTCCCTGCGGCACGGCACGGCGGTCTTCAACCCCGAAGGCACGGGCGCGGCACTGGCGACCGTGGCGACGCTGGCCACGCTCAGTCTGGTGCTGCCGACGTTCACGACCAGCAAGCCCGGACCCGAGTTCTCCACGGTCCAGCTGACGTTCGCCGCGCTGTCGTCACTGGTCCTGTACGGCCTGTTCGTGGCCACACAGACCGTGCGCCACCGCGACTACTTCCTCCCCGTCACCCGCCAGGGCGAGATCATCACCGGGGACGGCCACGCAGACCCTCCCTCCGCAGGCACCGCCTGGACCAGCCTCGCCCTGCTCGGGCTGGCGCTGGTCGGCGTGGTCGGCCTGGCGAAGGGTGTGTCGCCCACCATCGAGTCGGGTGTGGCGGTGGCAGGCCTGCCCCCCGCCGTCGTCGGTGTGATCATCGCCCTGCTCGTCCTGCTGCCCGAGACCATCGCCGCGCTGCGCTCCGCCCGCCGTGACCGGGTGCAGACCAGCCTCAACCTGGCGCTCGGCTCCGCGATGGCCAGCATCGGCCTGACCATCCCGGCCGTGGCGCTCGCCTCCGTCTGGCTGTCCGGGCCGCTCGTCCTCGGTCTCGGCGCGACCCACATGCTGATGTTGCTGCTGACCGTGGTCGTCAGTTCCCTGACGGTGGTGCCGGGCCGGGCCACCCCCCTCCAGGGCGGCGTGCACCTGGTGCTGTTCGCGGCCTACCTGGAGCTGGCGGTCAACCCGTAGCCCGCCATCACCGGGCCCACCACTCCCGGCCCGTCGGCACCCGCGGCACGTCCGGTCAGCCCGTCACCGGCCCCGTCACCGGTTCCGCCGCCGCTACGGGCACCGGCCGCGTCTCCGGCAGCAGCGCGAAGCACGCCAGGCTGAGCAGGGCGATGCCGCTCAGATACGCCCCCACCCCCCAGGGGACACGCCCGCCCCGCTCCGCGATTGCCGTGGCCACGAGGGGGGTGAGCGCGCCGCCGAGCACCCCGCCGAGGTTGTAGCCCACGGCGGCGCCCGTGCAGCGCACTCGCGGCTCGTAGAGCTCCGGCAGGTAGGCGGCGATCACCGCGAACATGGTGACGAAGGCGAGGAGGGCGCCCAGGATGCCCAGGAACATCAGCAGCGGCTCGCCGGTCGCCAGCAGCGCGACCATCGGAAGCATCCACAGCACGCTGGCCGCACACCCGGTCAGACACATCGGCCGGCGCCCGTAGCGGTCACCGAGCAGCGCCGCGAGCGGTGTGAGCGCGCCCATCACGAGCACCGCGGCCATGACACACGTCAGCATGACCGTGCGGCTCACACCGAGCCGTTCCGTGGCGTAGGCCAGCGACCAGGTCGTCACCGTGTAGAACACCGCGTACCCGGCGGCCAGTGCCCCGGCCGTCAGCAGCACCAGCCGCCCGTGATGCCGTACGACCTCGACGAGCGGTACGCGCGCGTGGTCGTCGATCTCCAGGAACCGCGGGCTCTCCGTGAGCGACGAACGCAGCCACAGACCGGCCAGTGCCAGCGCGCCGGCCGCCCAGAACGGCACACGCCACCCCCACCGCGCGAACTCCGCGCCGGACAGCGTCGCCGACAGCGCGAGCACGATCCCGTTGGCCAGTACGAAGCCGAGGGCCGGTCCCACCTGCGGGAAGCTCGACCACAGGGCGCGCCGCCCGGCGGGCGCGTGCTCGGCGGTCAGCAGCACCGCGCCGCCCCACTCCCCGCCGAGCCCGAGCCCCTGGAGGAAGCGCAGGACGAGCAGCAGCACGGGCGCGGCGACACCGATCGTCCCGTACGACGGCACACAGCCGACCGCTACCGTCGAGGCGCCGGTGAGCAGCAGGGAGACGACGAGCACAGGCCGCCGTCCGCGCCGGTCCCCGAGGTGCCCGAAGACCACCGCTCCCAGAGGCCGGGCCACGAACCCCACTCCGAACGTCCCGAACGCCGCCAGCGTCCCCGCGGCCGGCGAGAACGTCGGGAAGAACAGCGGCCCCAGGACCAGCGCGGCCGCGGTGCCGTAGACGAAGAAGTCGTAGAACTCGATCGCCGTCCCGGCGAGTGAGGCGGCGGCGAGCCGCGGCATGGACGGTGTGCTGACGCGGCGTACCTCGTGCATACCGCGTCAACTGCCTGGACGATCAGGAGTCACGGGGCGTGCGGAAGCGCCGCGCGGGGCCGGGCACGCGCCGTGGTGACCGGCGCGCACGGCTCGTCGTCCGCTCCGGCCACCGTGATAGACCGGGTGCCAGCAGCGGTCGTCGACGCACCGCCCCGAACGGACCGGAGGAACCGTGCCCCGCACCCTGGCCAACGCCCCGATCATGATTCTCAACGGGCCCAACCTGAACCTGCTCGGCCGGCGCCAGCCCGAGATCTACGGCAAGGACACGCTGGCCGACGTGGAGGCACGGTGCGCCGAGGCGGCGGCCGAGCACGGCGGCACGGTGGACTTCCGGCAGTCCAACCACGAGGGCGAACTGGTCGACTGGATCCACGAGGCACGGCTCGGCCACTGCGGGATCGTCATCAACCCCGGGGCGTACTCGCACACGTCGGTGGCGATCCTGGACGCGCTGAACACCTGCGACGGCATGCCCGTCCTGGAGGTGCACATCTCCAACATCCACCAGCGCGAAGCGTTCCGGCACCACTCCTACGTGTCGCTGCGCGCGGACGGTGTCATCGCCGGCTGCGGGGTGCAGGGCTACGTGTTCGGCGTGGAGCGGGTCGCAGCCCTGCTGGGGGCGGCGCGCGCGGACGCGTAGCTCCGGGCGGGGTCGCTACAGCCGGCCCGCCTCCACGATCCTTCGCAGGAAGCGCCGGGTGCGTTCCTGCTGCGGGTCGCCGAAGACCTGCTCGGGCGTGCCGCGCTCCAGCACCACCCCGCCGTCCAGGAAGCACACCTGGTCGGCGACGTCCCGGGCGAAACCCATCTCGTGCGTCGCCAGCACCATGGTCATGCCCTCGTCCTTCAGGCCGCGCACCACCTCCAGCACCTCGCCCACGAGTTCGGGGTCGAGCGCGGCCGTGACCTCGTCCAGCAGCAACAGCCGGGGCCGTACGGCCAGAGCCCGCACGATCGCCACACGCTGCTGCTGGCCGCCGCTGAGCCGGTCCGGGTACGCGTCCGCCTTGCCGGCCAGGCCGAGGCGCCCCAGCAGCCCCCTGGCGCTCTCCTCGGCCTCCTGCCGGGAGACGCCGTGCACCCGGCGCGGTGCGAGCGTGATGTTGTCGAGCACGGTCATGTGCGGGAAGAGGTTGTAGGCCTGGAAGACCACGCCGATACGGCGGCGCACCGCGTCCTGGTCGGCACGCGGGTCGGTGAGCTCCTCGCCGTCCAGCCAGATCGCGCCGTCGTCGATCTCCTCCAGGAGGTTGGCACAACGCAGCAGCGTGGACTTGCCCGAGCCGGAGGCGCCGATCAGCGCGGTCACGGTGTGCGGGGCGACCTCGAGGCCGACGTCCCGCAGGACGACCGAGCCGCCGAAGGTCTTGCGCACGGACTCCATCCGCAGCACGGGCGCGCCGCTCTCCGGGGTGCTCACAGTGGTGCTCACAGGGATCCTCCCCAGGTCTTCACAGGGATCCTCCCTGAGCCCGCTGCCTGTCCATCCTGGCCGTCACCCAGTCCGTGAAGCGGGTCATCGGGATGGTCAGCGCCACGAACACCAGCCCCGCGACGATGTACGGCGTGTAGTTCAGACTGCGGCCTGCGATGATGTCGGCCGCGCGGACGGCGTCCACCGCGCCGCCGATCGAGACCAGGCCGGTGTCCTTCTGCAACGACACGAGGTCGTTGAGCAGCGGCGGCACCTGCCGGCGCACCGCCTGGGGCAGGACGACGTGGCGCAGTGCCTGCCGGTTGGTGAGGCCCAGCGAGCGGGCCGCCGCGCGCTGTGAGGGGTGGACGGACTCGATGCCGGCCCGGAAGACCTCGGCCACGTACGCCGAGTACGTCAGGGTCAGCGCCGTACCGCCCAGCAGGACCGGATCGACCGTCACGCCCTGGAGCCGCAGCGCGGGAACGCCCAGGACCACGATCATCAGGTTGATGATGAGAGGAAGGCCGCGGAAGAAGTCGGTGTACGCAGCGGCCAGCACCCGGAGCGGGAAGAAGACCGGGCCCCGCAGGGTCCGGGCGACGGCGATCAGCATGCCGAGGACCAGGACGGCGACGCCGCAGACCAGCAGCAGCCGGACGTTCAGCCACAGACCTTCGAGGACCTTCGGGAATGCCTCGCGCGCGTAGTGGGCGCTGAAGAAGGTCTCCTTGGTGCGCGGCCAGCCCGGCGCGCCGACGACGACCAGGTACAGCACGGCGGCCGTGACGAGCGTGGAGAGGGCCGCGACGGCCGTGGCGCGGCGGGCACGCGCGCGCTGGTAGCGCTCGCGCGCCAGCCGCCGCTCGGAGGGCACGTAGCCGTCGCCCGAAACGCCGTCACCCCGGGCACCGTCACCGGAAGCGCCGTCCTCGGTGGCGTCCGCCAGGTCACGCTTGTCGTCCGCCCCCTCCCGGGCCGGCTCGCCCCGGGTGACCGTCACTTGAGCACCGGGGCGTCGACGGCGTCCGAGAGCCACTGCTTCTCGATCCGGGCCAGCGTGCCGTCCTCGCGCAGGGCGTCGACGGCGCGCGTCACGCAGGGGGTCAGCGCGCTGCCCTTGTCCAGCACGAGCCCGAACTGCTCGGGCGTGCCGCCCTGGTTCTCGAACTGGCCGACGATCTTCGCCTCCGTCACCTCGGCCGCGGTGATGTAGAAGGCGGTCGGCAGATCGGTGACGACGGCGTCCACCTGCCCGTTCCGCAGCGCGGACTTGGCCTGGTCGTTCTTGGCGTAGACGGCGGGCTGCCGGGCCGGCTTCACCACGTCGGTGATGTAGTCGAGGCTCGTGGTTCCCACCTGGGCGCCCAGCTTCAGCTTCTTCAGGTCCGCGAGGCCTGTCGCCCCGGCGGCCTTGCCGTCCTTCAGCGCGATGACGGCCTGACGCACGTCGTAGTAACCGGAGGAGAAGTCCACGGCCTTCTTGCGCTCGGCGCTGATCGACACCTGGTTGATGTCGAAGTCGAAGGTCTTCACGCCCGGCGCGAACGCCTTGTTGAACGGCACGCTCTGCCACACGACCGCGCTCTTGCCGTAGCCCAGTCGCTTGGCCACGGCGTAGGCGACCGCCGACTCGTACCCCTTGCCGTCGGCGGGCTTGCCGTCCTTGAACCAGGGCTCGTAGGCCGGTTCGTCCGTCGCGACCGTCAGCTTGCCCGACGTCTTGGTGGTGAGCCCGTCCTTCGCGCAGTTCTTGGCGGCCGGTCCGGACGGGGCCGCCGACGCCTTGTTCTCGGGCTGCGGCGCACAGCCGACAGCGGTGGCGAGCAGAGCTGTGGTCGCGGCGGCTACCGCGCGACGCAGGAGGCGAGGAGCAGGATGCATGGCGGGAGAGTGGCAGCGGACGACGCTTATGTCCATGTCACGGCGGTGGTTGTCCGCATACTGGGAACGGGTGTTGCGGCCGTGTGAACGCGGGGGAACACGGCGACTCACGCGCGCGTGCCCGCGCCCGGGCCGCCGGCCGAGGGCGGGGCGGAAGACCGGCGGCCCCTGCCGCGCAGGGAGCCGTCATCCTGTGCGTCCCCGGTCGACCGCCTGGCACTGCTCCACGGGAGCGCGCACACGCGCCGGGCGCGGGGCGTACGAGCAGGGCGCACGCCCCGCGTGGAGGCAGGGTGCGCGCGCCGGTCGCGGTCGCGTCCCCGCACGTACGGGTGCCTGCGCAACGCCTCGGTGAGCCGCCCCGCCTCGCCGGACGCTCACAGCCACGCGCGCCGGTGTGAGCGACCACGCGCGCCGCTCACCACCCGCGCGCGTGCCACTCCGGCAGGTGCGGCCGCTCCGCGCCCAGCGTGGTGTCGTCGCCGTGCCCGGGGTAGACCCACGTCTCGTCCGGCAGCGCGCCGAAGATCTTCGTCTCCACGTCGTGGATCAGGCTGGCGAACGCCTGCGGATCCTTGCGCGTGTTGCCGACCCCGCCCGGGAAGAGACAGTCGCCGGTGAACACGTGCGGATGGCCGTGCGGGTCGTCGTAGATCAGCGCGATGGAACCGGGGGTGTGCCCGACCAGGTGGCGCGCGGTGAGCTGCACCTGGCCCACCTTGATGACGTCGCCGTCGTCGACGAGGACGTCGGTGGGCACCGGGATGCCGGGGGCGTCGTCGCGGCCGGCGTAGGTGCGCGCGCCCGTGCCGGCGACGACCTCGGCGAGCGCCTGCCAGTGGTCGCCGTGCCGATGTGTGGTGACGACGGACGCGATGCCGTCGTCACCGATCATGGCCAGGAGTGTCTCCGCCTCGTTGGCGGCATCGATCAGAAGCTGCTCGTCGGTGGCCCGGCAGCGCAGCAGATAGGCGTTGTTGTCCATCGGGCCGACCGCGATCTTGGTGATCATCAGGTCTTTCAGCTCGTGCACATCCGCCGGTCCGCCGACCTTGACCTCTCCGGAGTACGTCATGGCGGCCAGCCTATAGCGGGGGAGGCCCGGCGGCAGACGGCTGCCGTCCTACAGCGGGGGCAGCTTCGGCAGCGCGCCGCCCCGTACCTCCAGCGCCGCCCCGTCGCGGCGCCCGGCGAGCCAGCCCATCAGGTCGGCCGGCCGTCCGGTGACGGTGACCTCGGGCACGTCCGCCTCGCGGCCGGTGCTCCACGCGCGTGTGCCGTCCGTGATCCGGGTCGCGGGGACCTCGGGGCGCCCGGCGAACCGCTGTGCGAGGAAGCCGGTCTCCCGCTCCAGGAACTCCGCCGGAAGATGCTCCAGCTCGTAGCCTGCTCCGAGGTCGACGTGGTGCAGTTCCACCTCCGCCCAGCGCCGGAAGGGGATCCGGGCCGCCGAGTCGGTGACCCCGTTGCGCAGCTCCACGGTGCGCGTCCAGTCCGCGGGCGTGTCCCCGGCCGCCCGGAAGCGGGCCGCGCTCTCCCGGACGTCGGCGAGCTGGGCCGCCACGGGGCGCGGGGCGTCGCGCTCGATGTCGGCGTCGCGCTGTTCGGCGCTCGCGTACATGGGACGCCCTTCCAGGACGTTCACGAGCGCGTCGGCGTTGCGGGCGAGGTGGGCGAGCACATGCCCGCGGGTCCAGCCGGGTAGCCGTGACGGCAGGGAGAGTGACGCGTTGTCCAGTTCGGCGACCGCGGTGAGGAGCCGGTCGGTCGCGTCACGTACACAGGCCAGGTCATGAGCGTGATCAATCATGGTGCTGACCCTAGTCCCGCCACACCTTCGGGTGAAGGTGAGGAACCTCGCCCGCAAATCGAAAGCACGTGCTATATCGTCGAAGGTGGCGTCGGGCATGCTGGAGGGTCGGGGGTTGTTATGCAACCGGGCAATCCGACCGGCGTTGTCAGTGGCTCCCCCTAGTCTGAAGAAGCTCGGGGGCCCCGCCCCTGTCACTTCTCTAGAAAGGTGCGGACCGGCGTGGCCGACCGTCTCATCGTCCGTGGCGCGCGCGAGCACAACCTGAAAAACGTGTCGCTCGACCTGCCTCGTGACTCGCTCATCGTCTTCACGGGCCTGTCCGGGTCGGGCAAGTCCTCCCTGGCCTTCGACACCATCTTCGCCGAGGGCCAGCGCCGTTACGTGGAGTCGCTCTCCTCGTACGCACGGCAGTTCCTCGGGCAGATGGACAAACCCGACGTCGATTTCATCGAGGGCCTCTCCCCGGCGGTCTCCATCGACCAGAAGTCGACCTCCCGCAACCCCCGCTCGACGGTCGGCACGATCACCGAGGTCTACGACTACCTGCGTCTGCTCTTCGCGCGCATCGGCAAGCCGCACTGCCCCGAGTGCGGCCGCCCGATCTCGCGCCAGTCGCCGCAGGCGATCGTGGACAGGGTCCTGGAGCTCCCGGAGGGGAGCCGCTTCCAGGTGCTGTCCCCGCTGGTGCGCGAGCGCAAGGGCGAGTTCGTCGACCTCTTCGCCGACCTCCAGACCAAGGGCTACTCCCGCGCGCGCGTCGACGGCCAGACCGTCCAGCTCTCCGAGCCGCCGGCCCTGAAGAAGCAGGAGAAGCACACCATCGAGGTGGTCGTGGACCGCCTCACGGTGAAGGACTCCGCCAAGCGCCGCCTCACCGACTCCGTGGAGACCGCCCTCGGCCTGTCCGGCGGCATGGTCGTGCTCGACTTCGTGGACCTCCCCGAGGACGACCCCGAGCGCGAGCGCATGTACTCGGAGCACCTCTACTGTCCGTACGACGACCTCTCCTTCGAGGAGCTGGAGCCCCGCTCCTTCTCCTTCAACTCGCCCTTCGGCGCCTGCCCCGAGTGCACCGGCATCGGCACGCGCATGGAGGTCGACCCCGAGCTGATCGTCCCGGACCCCGACAAGTCCCTGGACGAGGGTGCCATCCACCCCTGGTCGCACGGGCAGAGCAAGGACTACTTCAGCCGCCTGATCGGCGCCCTCGCGGACGCCCTCGGCTTCCGCACGGACATCCCCTTCGCCGGTCTGCCGCAGCGCGCCAAGAAGGCCCTGCTCCAGGGCCACAGGACCCAGATCGAGGTGCGGTACCGCAACCGGTACGGCCGCGAGCGCGTCTACACGACCGCCTTCGAGGGCGCGGTGCCGTTCGTGAAGCGCCGGCACAGCGAGGCCGAGAGCGACGCCAGCCGCGAGCGCTTCGAGGGCTACATGCGCGAGGTGCCCTGCCCCTCCTGCGAGGGCACGCGTCTGAAGCCGATCGTCCTCGCGGTCACGATCATGGGCAGGTCGATCGCCGAGATCTCCGCGATGTCGATCAGTGACTGCGCGGAGTTCCTGGGCGAACTGAAGCTGAGCGCCCGCGACAAGAAGATCGCCGAGCGGGTCCTGAAGGAGGTCAACGAGCGGCTGCGTTTCCTGGTCGACGTCGGCCTGGACTACCTCTCGCTCAACCGCGCGGCCGGCACCCTCTCCGGCGGCGAGGCCCAGCGCATCCGCCTGGCCACCCAGATCGGCTCCGGCCTCGTCGGCGTCCTCTACGTCCTGGACGAGCCCTCCATCGGCCTGCACCAGCGGGACAACCACCGGCTGATCGAGACCCTCGTCCGGCTGCGTGACATGGGCAACACGCTCATCGTCGTGGAGCACGACGAGGACACCATCAAGGTCGCCGACTGGATCGTGGACATCGGCCCCGGCGCGGGTGAGCACGGTGGCAAGGTCGTGCACAGCGGTTCCGTGAAGGAACTGCTCGCCAACACCGAGTCGCAGACCGGCGCGTACCTCTCGGGCCGCAAGTCGATCCCGCTGCCGGACGTGCGCCGCCCGCTCGACCCGTCCCGGCAGCTCACCGTGCACGGTGCCCGCGAGAACAACCTGCAGGACATCGACGTCTCCTTCCCGCTCGGTGTGTTCACGGCCGTCACCGGCGTCTCCGGATCCGGCAAGTCGACGCTCGTCAACGACATCCTGTACACGCACCTGGCACGCGAGCTGAACGGCGCCCGGACCGTCCCCGGACGCCACACGCGCGTGGCGGGCGACGACCTGGTCGACAAGGTCGTGCACGTCGACCAGTCGCCGATCGGCCGCACCCCGCGGTCCAACCCGGCGACGTACACCGGTGTCTTCGACCACATCCGCAAGCTGTTCGCCGAGACCACCGAGGCGAAGGTCCGTGGCTACCTGCCGGGGCGCTTCTCCTTCAACGTCAAGGGCGGCCGCTGCGAGAACTGCTCCGGTGACGGCACCATCAAGATCGAGATGAACTTCCTGCCGGACGTCTACGTCCCGTGCGAGGTCTGCCACGGCGCCCGGTACAACCGGGAGACCCTGGAGGTTCACTACAAGGGCAAGTCCATCGCCGAGGTGCTGAACATGCCGATCGAGGAGGCCATGCACTTCTTCGAGGCGGTCCCGGCGATCTCCCGGCACCTGAGGACGCTGAACGACGTCGGTCTCGGCTACGTCCGCCTCGGCCAGTCCGCCACCACCCTCTCCGGTGGTGAGGCGCAGCGCGTCAAGCTCGCCAGCGAACTCCAGAAGCGGTCCACCGGACGCACGGTCTACGTCCTGGACGAGCCGACCACCGGTCTGCACTTCGAGGACATCAGCAAGCTGCTCACGGTGCTCGGCGGGCTGGTCGACAAGGGCAACACGGTCATCGTCATCGAGCACAACCTGGACGTGATCAAGACCGCCGACTGGATCGTGGACATGGGTCCGGAGGGCGGCGCCGGCGGTGGCCTGGTGGTCGCGGAGGGCACGCCGGAGGAGGTCGCCGGAGTCCCGACCAGCCACACGGGCAAGTTCCTGCGCGAGATCCTCGGCGCCGACCGCGTCAGCGACGCGGAACCGGTCAAGCCGCGGACCACGACGGCACGGAAGACCGCCGCCGCCAAGTCACCGGCGAAGAAGACGGTGACGGTCCGGGCCAACAGCACGCCGGTCGAGAAGACCGCCACGGCCACGAAGAAGGCGACGCCCGCGAAGAAGGCCACGCGGGCCCGCAAGGCCTGAGCCGGCCGGACCGGGAGGCGGTCAGGAACGCCCTTCGGCCCGGCTGACGCACCATCAAAAAGTCGGCGCCCCGCGGGAACTCCCCGCGGGGCGCCGTTCGTTCCCTCGGCAACCAGCCCGGTCCTGCGATCCGACAGGTCCCCGCACACCGCAGGACCGGCCGTACCTTGTCAACAGCACAGGGAGATCAGACCGCTCACGGCGCGGCCCGCCCGCCCAGCTCGGCCGCGTACGGCGGCTCGGCCCCCGCCCGCGAGCAGGTCACCGCCGCCGCGCGGGCCGCGAAACGCAGCAGCCGGGCCCAGCCCTCCGTCCCGAGGGCGGCGAACGCCTCCGGCGTCAGCGCGTCCTGCACGGCCAGTCCGTGCAGCAAGGCCGCGTTCACCGTGTCACCGGCGCCGATGGTGTCCACGACACTGACCTTCTCACCGGGCGCGGAGTGCTCCCCGCCGTCCTGGGTGAACACGGTCAGGCCGTCGCCGCCCCGGGTGAGCACCACGGCCGACGGTCCCGCCGCCAGCCACGCGCGCGGGGTGCCGCCGAGCCACGCGGCATCCTCCTCGGACAGCTTCAGCAGCGTCACCGAGGGCAGCCAGCTCTCGAAACGCGCCCGGTAGGCGTCCGCGTCCGGGATCAGCCCCGCCCGCACGTTGGGGTCGAGGGCGGTGAAGAGCCCCTGCCCCGCAGCGGTGCGCATCAGCTCCTCGTAGGCGCTCGCCCCCGGCTCCAGGGCGAGCGAACAGGTACCGAAGGACACCGCGCGTGTACCGGCGGGCAGAGTCACCGGGCCGGAGAACAGACGGTCGGCGGTGCCGTCGACATAGAAGGAGTAGGCGGCCGAGCCGGCGGCGTCGACCGTGGCCACCGCGAGGGTCGTCGGCTCCGGCCCCCGCTGAACGCCGGACACGTCGACCCCGGCCCGCCGCAGCCCGTCCAGCAGGGCCTCACCGAAGGCGTCGTTCGACGCCCGGGAGCAGAAGGCGGTGCGGGAGCCGAGCCGCCCGAGGGCCACGGCGGTGTTGTAGGGGCCGCCGCCGAGCGCCGGTTTCAGCACCGCGAGGGCACCGGGGCCCTGCGGTACGAGGTCGATCAGTGCCTCACCGGCAACGACGATCATGCGGCGGTTCCCTCCTTGGCCCGAGTGGTGAGCGGCCCCGATCCCTGCGCCGCCTGAGTCGTGAACCGGCCCGACACCTCCGCCGGCTCCGGGTGGTACCGGACTGATCCGCGCCCTGAGGCCGCCGACCGAGCCGTGCCCGGCCTGCGCCTCAGGCAGGCCGGACCGGGACGGTATCTCACCCTCTCACCCCGCGTAAACGCGCACGTGAGCACCTGCCGCCCCTCGGGTCCGAAGCGGTCCCTTCCCCCGGGTATCGTCGCCCTGCACACACCTTGACCTGTGGAGAGCCAGATGCCCGCCCACTCCTCGGCAAGCCGCCGTACCGTCCTTCGAGGAGCCGCCGCTGCCCCGGTCGCCGGGCTCGGCCTGACCGCGTGCTCGGCACCGGGCGGGAGCGGGCCGGCTGCGGCCACCCCGACCGCACCGGTCGATCTCGGTGCCGAGACCGAGGTCCCCAAGGGCGGCGCCCAGCTCTACCAGGACCACAACGTCGTGGTCAGCCGCGACCGGAACGGCACGCTGAAGGCGTACAGCACGATCTGCACGCACGCCGGGTGCCCTATCAACAAGCTGCGGGGGACGACTCTGGTCTGCCCCTGCCACGGCAGCGAGTTCGACGCCGTGACGGGCGAGGTGGTCCAGGCGCCGGCCACCGAGCCCCTGGGCGCGCTGACGGTGAAGGCCGCGAACGGCAGGATCATCGCCGGCCCGGCAGTCTGACGGAAGGCTGCCCGGAGCGGTCCGCGGTCGCCCGGAGTCACGCGCTCGCCCGCCCCGGACACCCGGCCCTGCCCCGGCCGCCGGAAGCCGCCCGCCCGTTGCCCGGACCGGCCGCCCAGAGCGGCCGCGCCGTAACCGTCCCGGCCGCCGGAAGCCGCCCGCCCGTCGCCGGAGCCGCCCAGACCGGCCGCCGGAAGCCGCCCGCCCGTCGCCGGAGCCGCCCGGACCGGCCGCCCGTGATCGTCCCGGCCCGGTCATCCCGTCGCAGCGCTGCGAGCAGGTAGATCCCCGGCTCCCGTCGTCCTCGGCGCGGCGGCCTGCCGGGTGGTTCCGCTCATCAGGGCACGGGCGGAGAGGGGTCCGTCACTCCCACTCCCAGGCGATCCCCACGATGCCCGGCCGGATGCGCGGCTCCACCACGTGGGCACAGTGGTGCATGCCGGTCACGGCGAGTTCCTGCCGGCCGCTGCGCGGAGCCGCCGGCGAGTGCTGGGCGAAGCGGTGGCAGCGCACCGGCAGAGCGGCCGGGTCGAAGCGCACCTGGAGCGCGTACTGGCCACCGGGGGAACCGAACCGCTGGAGATGCTCGCGAGCGGTCCCCGCCGTGCCGTCCTCGACGGCGTACCGGAAGAGGAACGTGTCGCCGGAACGCAACCGGGTGTCGAACAGCAGCTCGACCACCAGTACCCCGGTGTCCTGGTCCCAGCGGAGGCGCCCGGTGCGGCAGTTCTCCAGGGCCCGCACGGTCATCCGGCGCGGGTCACAGCCCCGGTCACCGTGGTGAACGGCGACGAAGCGGTCGACGCCGTCGCGGTGGGCCCGCACGATGTGATGGGCCTCGCGGCCGGCCAGCTCGCGCCGGGCGCCGATCCGGACACATTCGTGGTGCCCCAGGGTGTGCAGCCCGCCGTCCACGGACCAGCCCAGGTCGGCGGTGAGCCGGTCCAGGACGTCCGAGGTCTCGACCTGGGAACGGTAGGAGCGGCCCCCCGGCCGGCCGGCCGTCGAGCGCTCGTCGGCCTCGGCGAGGAGCCGGATCAGTGACTCGTCCGGCAGCTGGAGTATTTCCTCCAGCGCCCGTACGGCGCGCAGCGACTCCGGGCGCTGCGGGCGGCGGGCGCCCTGCTGCCAGTAGCTCAGGCTGGTCACGCCCACCTTGACCCCGCGGCGTGACAGATGGTGCTGCACGCGCTGGAGCGGCAGTCCGCGTGCGGCGATCGCGGCGCGCAGCGCCACGTGGAAGGGGCCGCCGCGCAGGGCCGTGTCGAGTTCCGCGGTGGGGACGTCCGCGTGCTCTGTGGCATGCCGCATGCCGAGGGGCCTTTCTGTGAGGTGTCACTCCGGCTGGTCAGACCGTCTGTGCGAGTCCGCGGGGCCACCCCCGTGGGCGCTGCGGACGCCCGTGGCCGGGCAACCGCGCCCGTGTGCGTGCGTGCACGGCCCCGGGTTCCCCCGCATTGAAGCGTGTTGACCAGAACCCGACAACACCTAGCGCCCCACCGTCGTGGACGACTGGCCGGACCTCACCGTCCCGCGGCCGGGGGAGGCGGGGGGCGGGCGTGGCGCGCGGCGCCGGTGAGGAGGTGCCGTCGACAGGGGCGCGGACTTCGCGGCGGGGGTGCCGCCGACGCACTTCCGGGTGCCGCACGAGGGCGGGCGTCGTCCACAGGCGCGACGCGGTGTCGGTGCCCGCCAGTAGGGTGTGAGACATGGCCGATCCCTCCAGCTACCGCCCCAGGCCGGGAGACATCCCGGACTCTCCCGGGGTGTACAGGTTCCGTGACGAGCACCGCCGGGTGATCTACGTCGGGAAGGCGAAGAGCCTGCGCCAGCGCCTGGCGAACTACTTCCAGGACCTGGCGAACCTGCACCCGCGCACCCGGACGATGGTGACCACCGCAGCGTCCGTGGAGTGGACCGTGGTGTCCACGGAGGTGGAGGCGCTCCAGCTGGAGTACTCCTGGATCAAGGAGTACGACCCCCGGTTCAACGTCAAGTACCGCGACGACAAGAGTTACCCCTACCTCGCGGTGACGATGAACGAACAGTTCCCGCGGGTGCAGGTGATGCGCGGTCACAAGAAGAAGGGCGTCCGGTACTTCGGTCCGTACGCGCACGCCTGGGCCATCCGGGACACCGTCGACCTGCTGCTGCGGGTCTTCCCGGTGCGCACCTGCTCGGCCGGTGTCTTCAAGAACGCCACCCGTACCGGCCGCCCCTGCCTGCTCGGCTACATCGACAAGTGCTCCGCCCCCTGTGTCGGCCGGATCACCCCCGAGGACCACTGGGACCTGGCCGACGAGTTCTGCGACTTCATGACCGGCCGCACCGGCACCTACCTGCGCCGCCTGGAGAAGCAGATGGCGGAGGCGGCCGAGGAGATGGAGTACGAACGGGCGGCCCGCCTGCGCGACGACATCGGGGCCCTGAAGAAGGCCATGGAGAAGAACGCGGTCGTGCTCGCCGACGCGACCGACGCCGACCTCATCGCCGTCGCCGAGGACGAGCTGGAGGCGGCCGTCCAGATCTTCCACGTACGCGGCGGCCGGGTCCGCGGCCAGCGCGGCTGGGTGACCGACAAGGTCGAGGAGGTCACCACCGGCGCCCTGGTCGAGCACGCCCTCCAGCAGCTGTACGGCGAGGAGACCGGGGACGCGGTCCCCAAGGAGGTGCTCGTCCCGGCCCTGCCGGAGCCGGTCGAGCCGGTCCAGGAGTGGCTGGCCGCCCGCCGTGGGGCGAACGTCTCGCTGCGCATCCCGCAGCGCGGCGACAAGAAGGCGCTCATGGAGACCGTGCAGCGCAACGCCCAGCAGTCTCTCGCCCTGCACAAGACCAGACGCGCCTCCGACCTGACCACCCGCTCGCGTGCGCTGGAGGAGATCGCCGAGGCCCTCGGCCTGGACAGCGCCCCGCTGCGGATCGAGTGCTACGACATCTCGCACCTCCAGGGCGACGACGTGGTGGCCTCCATGGTCGTCTTCGAGGACGGCCTCCAGCGCAAGAACGAGTACCGCCGCTTCCAGATCAAGGGCTTCGCCGGCCAGGACGACGTCCGCTCCATGCACGAGGTGATCAGCCGGCGCTTCAGGCGCTACCTGGCCGAGAAGGAGAGAACGGGGGAGTGGGCCGACGGCGCCGGCACCGAGGAGGTGCTCACCGACGGCGACGGCGCGCTGACCGGCACGGACGTGGTCACCGGCTCCCTCAAGGACGACGACGGGCGTCCCAGGAAGTTCGCGTACCCGCCGCAACTGGTCGTCGTCGACGGCGGTCAGCCGCAGGTCGCGGCGGCCCGGCGCGCCCTGGACGAGCTGGGGATCGACGACATCGCGGTCTGCGGTCTCGCCAAGCGCCTGGAAGAGGTCTGGGTGCCCGGCGAGGACGACCCGGTGGTCCTGCCCCGCACCAGCGAGGGCCTCTACCTGCTCCAGCGGGTCCGTGACGAGGCCCACCGGTTCGCGATCACCTACCAGCGGACCAAGCGCGCCAAGCGCTTCCGGTCCGGCCCGCTGGACGACGTGCCCGGGCTCGGCGAGACCCGCAGACAGGCGCTCATCAAGCATTTCGGCTCGGTGAAGAAGCTGCGGTCCGCCACCGTCGAGCAGATCCAGGAAGTGCCCGGGATAGGCCGGAAGACGGCCGAGACCATCGCCGTGGCCCTCGCCCGGGCGGTCCCGGCCGCACCCGCCGTGAACACGGCGACCGGAGAGATCATTGAGGACGAGGAACCCGGCACGACGGGGGGTTCCTCGGGGGAGCCCGTGACCGCGGGCCCCCCGGACGGACGACGGGGGCAGGAGACATGACCGAGCACGACGCACAGCCCACAGCGCGGCGAGAACAGCCGCACAGCGACACGGGCGACGATGTCGTCCGGCAGGACGCCGGCCAGGGAGCGGGCGAGGACAACGGAGCACAGGTGAGTACGGGCAGCGAGACAGCCGGGGCCCCCGAGGCGGCCATCCCCGAGCTGGTGATCATCTCCGGCATGTCCGGAGCGGGCAGATCCACGGCCGCGAAGTGTCTGGAGGACCTCGGCTGGTTCGTCGTGGACAACCTCCCGCCCGCGCTCATCCCCACCATGGTGGAGCTGGGCGCCCGGTCGCAGGGCAACGTGGCGCGGATCGCGGTCGTCGTGGACGTCCGCGGCCGGCGCTTCTTCGACAACCTGCGCGAGTCCCTCGCCGACCTGGACACCCGGGGCGTCACCCGCAGGATCGTCTTCCTGGAGTCCTCCGACGAGGCGCTCGTGCGCCGCTTCGAGTCGGTGCGCCGGCCGCATCCCCTCCAGGGCGACGGCCGCATCGTGGACGGCATCGCCGCCGAGCGGGAGCTGCTGCGCGAGCTGCGCGGCGACGCCGATCTGGTGATCGACACCTCCAGCCTGAACGTGCACGAGCTGCGCGCCAAGATGGACGCCCAGTTCGCGGGCGAGGAGGAGCCCGAGCTGCGGGCCACCGTGATGTCCTTCGGCTTCAAGTACGGCCTGCCGGTCGACGCCGACCTGGTCGCGGACATGCGGTTCCTGCCCAACCCGCACTGGGTCCCGGAGCTGCGCCCGTACACCGGCGTCAACGAGGAGGTCGCCGCCTACGTCTTCAACCAGCCCGGCGCGAAGGAGTTCCTCGACCGGTACGCCGAGCTGCTGCGGCTCATCGCGGCCGGCTACCGCCGCGAGGGCAAGCGGTATGTGACCATCGCCATCGGCTGTACCGGCGGCAAGCACCGCTCGGTCGCGATGTCGGAGAAGCTCGCCGCGCGGCTCGCGGCCGAGGGCGTGGAGACGGTGGTCGTACACCGGGACATGGGACGGGAATGACGGGACGTACACCGCGGCTGGGCAGGCTGCGCCGGATGGTGCCCGAGGCCCGTGCCGGCCGCCCGGCCGAGGTCCGTGGGGGCCGGCCCCGGCGTCGCGGCGCCCAGCCCAAGGTGGTCGCGCTCGGCGGCGGCATGGGCCTGTCCGCGTCGCTCGCGGCGCTGCGCCGGATCACCGGCGATCTCACCGCCGTCGTCACCGTGGCCGACGACGGCGGTTCCAGCGGCCGGCTCCGGGACGAACTGGGCGTGCTGCCGCCCGGCGATCTGCGCAAGGCACTGGCCGCGCTGTGCGGGGACGACGACTGGGGCCAGACCTGGTCCCGGGTCATCCAGCACCGCTTCCACTCCAGGGGCGACCTGCACGACCACGCGGTCGGCAACCTGCTGATCGTCGCCCTGTGGGAGCAGCTCGGCGACCATGTACAGGCCCTCGACCTGGTCGGCAGGCTGCTCGGGGCGCACGGGCGCGTGCTGCCCATGTCGGCCGTACCGCTGGAGCTCCAGGCCCTGGTCAAGGGGCACGACCCGGAGCGCCCGGACGACGTGGACACGGTCCGCGGGCAGGCGACCGTGGCCCTCACGCCCGGCGAGGTGCAGTCGGTGCACCTGGTGCCGCACGACCCGCCGGCCGTGCCGGAGGCCGTGGCGGCGGTCCGGGACGCGGACTGGGTGGTCCTCGGCCCCGGCTCGTGGTTCTCCTCGGTGATCCCGCACCTGCTCGTCCCCGAGTTGCTCGACGCCCTCACCGAGACCAAGGCCCGCCGTGTGCTCTCGCTGAACCTGGTGCCGCAGCCGGGAGAAACCGAGGGCTTCTCACCGCAGCGTCATTTGGAGGTTTTGGGGCGACACGCCCCTAAACTCGCCCTGGACGTGGTGCTGGCCGACGAGGCCGCCGTGCCCGACCGTGACTTGCTCACCGAGGCCGCCAAGCGGCTGGGAGCCGCGGTCGAGCTGGCGCCGGTGGCCCGGACCGACGGAACGCCCCGGCATGATCCGGAGCTGTTGGCCGCCGCGTACGACCGTATTTTTCGGATGCATGGAAGGATCGGCCCATGGCGATGACGGCAGCGGTGAAGGATGAGATCTCCCGGCTCCCCGTCACCCGGACCTGCTGCAGGAAGGCAGAGGTCTCCGCCGTTCTGCGGTTCGCCGGCGGCCTCCATCTGGTGAGCGGGCGCATCGTGATCGAGGCGGAACTGGATACCGCGATGGCGGCGCGCCGGCTCAAGCGGGACATCCTGGAGATCTTCGGCCACAGTTCCGAGCTGATCGTGATGGCGCCCGGCGGGCTGCGCCGCGGCTCGCGGTACGTCGTACGGGTGGTCGCGGGCGGTGACCAGCTGGCCCGCCAGACGGGGCTCGTGGACGGGCGGGGCCGTCCGATCCGCGGGCTGCCCCCGCAGGTGGTCTCCGGGGCCACCTGTGACGCGGAGGCGGCCTGGCGCGGGGCCTTCCTGGCGCACGGCTCGCTGACCGAGCCCGGCCGCTCCTCCTCCCTGGAGGTGACCTGCCCGGGCCCGGAGGCCGCGCTCGCGCTGGTCGGCGCGGCCCGCAGACTGTCGATCGCCGCGAAGGCCCGCGAGGTGCGCGGTGTGGACCGGGTGGTCGTCCGGGACGGTGACGCGATCGGCGCCCTGCTCACCCGTCTGGGCGCACACGAGTCGGTGCTGGCCTGGGAGGAACGCCGGATGCGCCGGGAGGTACGGGCAACCGCCAACCGGCTCGCCAACTTCGACGACGCCAATCTGCGTCGTTCGGCCCGCGCCGCGGTGGCTGCCGGGGCCCGGGTCCAGCGCGCCCTGGAGATCCTCGGGGACGAGGTACCGGAGCACCTCGCCGCCGCCGGACGGCTGCGCATGGAGCACAAGCAGGCCTCCCTGGAGGAGCTGGGCGCGCTCGCCGACCCGCCGCTGACGAAGGACGCGGTCGCGGGCCGGATCCGCCGCCTGCTGGCGATGGCCGACAAGCGCGCCTCCGACCTGGGCATCCCGGGCACGGACGCCAACCTCAGCGAGGAGCTGGCGGACAACCTGGTCGGCTGACGACACGTCAATCTCTCCATGCCGGGGCCCGGTCGGGGCCTCGGCACCGGTCGTTCCGCGCTCGGACCCCCTCCGTCGCGTGTCCGTGAAGCGCTCTTGACTCGATCAAGGAGTGACATGAGCCTGGCAGCCTGTTCGCCGCTGTGGCGGACCACCGCTAGGGCCCTTCTTCCGGATCGGGCCGGCTCGGGCCGGCCTCGCCTCCTGGCCGGCCCGAGCGGGGCCTGGTGCGTGCGGCTGCGAGGCGGAGGGGGAGGTCGACGCGATGGTGGTCCCCCCGCGTGAGCGCAGCCGAGCGTGGCGGAGTCGGCGAGTGACGACGACGCCGCGGATGTGCGTGCCGGACCCCGCGACCGCGGCAGGATCCGGAAGACAGGTCCTAGGTCGTGTCCGCAAAGTGTCGGCGTCGTTGGTCTGTGCGTGGTGCGTCGTCATGAGCTGACCGATGAGTCGTGGGCGTTGATCGAGCCGTTGC